>NZ_JBRKIS010000017.1:12500-14876 GCF_052983315.1 Sinomicrobium endophyticum | reverse complement strand
AAAAAGTTGGTGAGTTTAAAAAAACGTTTTACTTTTGCAGCCGCTTTATTAGAGAGCGAAAAGATAAGAAGAATTTAGGAAAGTTCCTTGAAATATTGTTGACAGCACTAAGGATAAAATTTACGAGAGTAAGTTTTGATCATTAGGAAGATTTAAGCAAAATTATTTTGAGTAGGAAATGCTTTATGTATCGGATGTTCTAAATAGATATTTAAGAATAAACGATGAAGAGTTTGATCCTGGCTCAGGATGAACGCTAGCGGCAGGCCTAACACATGCAAGTCGAGGGGTATAAGGAGCTTGCTCCTTAGAGACCGGCGCACGGGTGCGTAACGCGTATGCAATCTACCTTATGCAGGGGAATAGCCCGAAGAAATTTGGATTAATGCCCCATGGTATATAGAATAGGCATCTATTTTATCTTAAAGTTGAGGCGGCATAAGATGAGCATGCGTCCCATTAGCTAGTTGGTATGGTAACGGCATACCAAGGCAACGATGGGTAGGGGTCCTGAGAGGGAGATCCCCCACACTGGTACTGAGACACGGACCAGACTCCTACGGGAGGCAGCAGTGAGGAATATTGGACAATGGTCGGGAGACTGATCCAGCCATGCCGCGTGCAGGAAGACTGCCCTATGGGTTGTAAACTGCTTTTCTACGAGAAGAATAAGAGGTACGCGTACCTTGATGACGGTATCGTAGGAATAAGCACCGGCTAACTCCGTGCCAGCAGCCGCGGTAATACGGAGGGTGCAAGCGTTATCCGGAATCATTGGGTTTAAAGGGTCCGTAGGCGGGCTGTTAAGTCAGGGGTGAAAGTTTGCCGCTTAACGGTAAAATTGCCTTTGATACTGGCGGTCTTGAATATGTGTGAAGTGATTAGAATATGTAGTGTAGCGGTGAAATGCATAGATATTACATAGAATACCGATTGCGAAGGCAGGTCACTAACACATCATTGACGCTGATGGACGAAAGCGTGGGTAGCGAACAGGATTAGATACCCTGGTAGTCCACGCCGTAAACGATGGATACTAGCTGTTGGTTCGCAAGGATCAGTGGCTAAGCGAAAGTGATAAGTATCCCACCTGGGGAGTACGTTCGCAAGAATGAAACTCAAAGGAATTGACGGGGGCCCGCACAAGCGGTGGAGCATGTGGTTTAATTCGATGATACGCGAGGAACCTTACCAAGGCTTAAATGTGGATTGACGTAATTGGAAACAGTTATTTCTTCGGACAATTCACAAGGTGCTGCATGGTTGTCGTCAGCTCGTGCCGTGAGGTGTCAGGTTAAGTCCTATAACGAGCGCAACCCCTGTGGTTAGTTACCAGCGAGTAATGTCGGGGACTCTAACCAGACTGCCGGTGCAAACCGTGAGGAAGGTGGGGATGACGTCAAATCATCACGGCCCTTACGTCTTGGGCTACACACGTGCTACAATGGTCGGTACAGAGAGCAGCCACTGGGTGACCAGGCGCGAATCTATAAAACCGATCACAGTTCGGATCGGAGTCTGCAACTCGACTCCGTGAAGCTGGAATCGCTAGTAATCGGATATCAGCCATGATCCGGTGAATACGTTCCCGGGCCTTGTACACACCGCCCGTCAAGCCATGGAAGCTGGGGGTACCTGAAGTCGGTGACCGCAAGGAGCTGCCTAGGGTAAAACTGGTAACTGGGGCTAAGTCGTAACAAGGTAGCCGTACCGGAAGGTGCGGCTGGAACACCTCCTTTCTAGAGAAACGGGATGTTCGATACGAGCGAATTTGAAAGGAATAATTTTGCTTATGCTGTCAATAAAAAAAAGCAATTGCAGGTTGCATGTTGCAAGTTACAGGTTGAAAAAGTCTGTAAGAGGTAGCGGAGACTTGTAATTTTAGAGACAGTCTCGTAGCTCAGCTGGTTAGAGCGCTACACTGATAATGTAGAGGTCGGCAGTTCGAGCCTGCCCGAGACTACAAGTCGAGGGAGGAGAGAGGTTTATCCTGGTCCCGATAGTTATCGGGATATCGAAGGGAGCCTGCCCGAGACTACGGGAAATTAGCGGTACGGAGATAGAAGTAGGAAGTTAGAAGTAGGACTGCGTATCGGTGCCACGTTTTTTTAGCGCGGTAAAGAAAGTTCATAGATTATATATTGTTAGGAAATTCTGGAAGTTGAGAATTCTACATTCAAGATTCTGAGTTCGACATTCGGGATTCAAGAGGGGAATTAGCTCAGCTGGCTAGAGCGCCTGCCTTGCACGCAGGAGGTCATCGGTTCGACTCCGATATTCTCCACATAAGAGATGAAAGTTCATATAAGATTGAAGGAAATCAGCCATTAGGGGCTGGATCGTCCCGACATGCAGTCGGGAAGGTCATCGGTTCGA
>NZ_JBRKIS010000017.1:0-7500 GCF_052983315.1 Sinomicrobium endophyticum | reverse complement strand
TAGCTTCCGGCAGAAATTCCTCGAGTAGTATACTTTTCAGGGATTCCACTTTCTGATAATAGTGTATACGGTCCCCCAGGTTTTGACTCTCTATATCCAGAGTAACCCCTGCCTTTTTGGTGTCGAAATAAAATTTAAAGGAAAAGTCTTTTATTTTAGTGTTATAAAGTATCCACTTCCTGGGAAAAGACTTCCCGAAAGAGGTCCAGAACTCTTCCCGTAATTTCCTGGATTCTTCTTTACTGAACATAATTATAGAATATAAGCCATTACAATACCCGCCACGATAACAGCCAGTTTGGTAAAATTGAACTTATGTCCGTCCGAACTTTCAAAAAGTATAATAGTGGATATATGTAAAAAAATACCGATGATCAGAGCAGATATGTGGGCGTAGAATTTTTCGAGGCCATGAATATAGGTGCTTAAAAAAGTCCCCAGCGGTGTCATAAGTGCGAAGAGGATAATGAACACAGCGATATACCATTTCTGGATACCGCTTTTCAGGAAAAAAGCGGTAAGGACTATGGCAACGGGTATTTTGTGTACTACAATACCGTAAACGAGTGTGTCGTGCCGGTGCAGGGGAAAGCCCTCCAGGACGGAATGTATGCTAAGGCTGATAAACAACATCCAGGGAAAAGTCTGATTGTTTTCTACATGGTGTACATGTCCGTGCTCCGCTCCCTTGGAGAAAAACTCCAGGAAAATCTGCAAAAGGATACCCAGCATGATAAATATGCCTACATCTTTTCCGGGGCCATGTGCATAAACATCCGGTAATAGATTAAAGACAGTTAGTGAAAGCAGAAAAGCTCCGCTGAATGCGAGGAACAATTTCAGGTGTTTTCCTTCTTTTGGCCTTATGATAATGACAAACAGGAATCCGATCAGGACGGCTACTATGGGCAGCAGGTAATCTATCATTTATTTTTTGTCAGGTATTTGTATTTGCTGTTGTATAACGAAGCGATAAATAAACAAAAGCCGGTGCTTTTTGTATCAAAGGGCTAAATTAATGTATTTTTGCCTTTTATTAGAGAAGAGACATGGGAAATAATTACAGGATGGTGGCCAAGACTTTTTTTGGTTTTGAGGATATTTTGGCGGAAGAATTGCGTAATCTGGGAGCAATGGAGGTTGAAAAGGGAGTGCGGAGTGTTTCTTTCCAGGGAGATAAGGGATTTATGTACAAGGCAAACCTGTGTTTGCGTACGGCACTGAAGATCGTTAAGCCAATAAAGTCTTTTAAGGTGAGAAACGAAAAAGAACTGTATGACGGTATCTCTGCTATTCGATGGGAAGATCTTATGACCGTATACCAGACTCTTGCCGTTGATGCCGTGGTACATTCGGAAGTGTTTAATCATTCTCTTTATGTGGCTCTGAAGACAAAAGATGCTATTGTGGACAGGTTCCGGAAAATACAGGGCAAAAGGCCCGATGTAGACCTCAAACATCCCGATCTTCGGATAAATATTCACATACAGAAAGATGTATGTACGGTTTCCCTGGATAGTTCCGGGGCTTCCCTGCATCATAGAGGGTATCGTACGGCTACTAATATTGCACCGATAAATGAAGTCCTCGCGGCAGGTATGTTGTTGCTGAGCGGATGGGACGGGCAGACCGATTTGCTGGACCCCATGTGTGGCAGCGGTACCATTCCCATAGAAGCCGCCATGATAGCCTGTAATATCCCGGCGAACATAAACCGGAGAGAATTCACCTTTGAAAAATGGTCGGATTTCGATGCGGAGCTGTTTGAAAAAGTTACCGAAAGCAGTTTGAATAAAGCCAGGGAATTTCATCATAAGATATACGCATTTGACAAAGCTCCTTCGGCGGTCGGAAAAGCAAAGGACAATATACGAAATGCAAATCTTAGCGAGTACATTTCTTTGGAACAGCAGGATTTCTTCACCACCCAAAAAAGCTCCGAAGGAAAACTGCATATGGTTTTTAATCCGCCATACGGAGAAAGGCTCGCTACGGATATGGAGCGTTTTTACAGTAGTATAGGCGATACCTTAAAGCAGGGTTATCCCGGCACGGATGCATGGTTTATAACATCGGACATGGCGGCGCTTAAACATGTGGGGCTCCGGCCTTCCAGAAGAATAAAACTGTACAACGGTGGCCTGGAGAGTAAACTGGTAAAGTATGAAATGTATGAGGGCAGTAAAAAAGCCAAATGGAATCCATAGAATATGCTTTACAAAAGAAGAGTAAATTTTTAATCTTATGAAATAGACCTAATCCCCCGATGCCTGTCCTGATCCCGATAATATCGGGATGTCCCCGGGGAGTTGATTTTAATCCGCTAAATATGAAATACAAACACAAGGCGCTTTTATATAACTTTATTTGTTTTGCACTGTTGTTTATACTCACAAGAACGGCTCTGAACTATTTTTTTTCGGGCTACAACCTCTGGACCGCTATAGCGTCGGCAATTACAGCTATGGTCCTGGCCCCGAAATTTGTGGTGGTAGAAAGTCCTTCCGGCGAAAAAATGTTTGTCAAGTGGCTGTTCCTGCCTCCTAAAGAAATAAAATAGCTGTTATTCTTCGGACCTTGTTTCAACTTTATTCATGGCGCCTTTTTTGGTCTTTTTGAAGATAGGAATGAGATAGGACACCGTGTAATTAAAAGTAATCCCGAATTTACTGCCGTCGGTTACCTTCTGAAACCCGGGGATCCATAAATTCGTAAAGGTGTCGGGAGGGGTGTCGTTAAGAAGGTATCCGAGCCTTAATGTTCCTCCCAGGTAGAGATTGTTGAATATTTCCACTTTCATGCCGAACAGGACCTCCAGCCATTGTGCACTCAAACCGCTGTATTCTCCCAGGATGTTTTCGTCCGTCCCCGGTATACCGTTTTCTCCCCAGTAGGGGTTTGTGGTATAAATAAAATATTCATCCAGGGTCTGGCTAAAGGTACTTACACCCAATCTGACCCCACCGAAAATAAGGTTTTCCATACCATACCAGTTCTCGTACAGGTTATAATCGACACCGGCACGGAGATAGCTGCCCGATGTGGAAAATGTGTAAAGGTTTTCCTTGCTTGTTTTTTCTTCCGTTCCCAGTTCGGCGGCTATATAAAGATTTTTAGATATGCGGAAATCCCCGGTCAACTCCAGTCCCGTGTAATTATCACCGGAAAAAGAGCGTATGGGCTTACCAAGGTCAATTCCTATCCGGAGACCGTATTTTTCTTTGTATACTACACTATCCTTCGGTTTCTCCCCGTTGCCGTTGTTGTCCTGGGCAACAACGGCAAAAGAATATAAAGAAAGAAAAACTATACTAGTGATATATTTTAACATGGGCAGCACTTTGATTTTCTACTGTGGGATTGATTACCTCAAGAGAGGATATCCATCTGTCGTTATCGTCCTGATCCCTGGTTGCCGTGAGGTCGGAAAAATTGGTGACAAATCCGCAGGCTCTCGAAATAAAGATCTGTTCCGTCTGGTATTGGAAAGTAATGGTATCTGTATTGTCTATTTTCAGGGTATCGCCATTTTCCTGGATTTCTTCCGTATGGCGTGTAAAAGCATAAACGGATTCATTGGCAAATACTTTCAGGGGGATGGCAATAGAGTCGGTGGCTATGCTGTCTAAACCTGCCACGGTCGAATCCATATCTTGTCCGGTGACACTTAGTAAGGAAA
Source organism: Sinomicrobium endophyticum (assembly GCF_052983315.1). NCBI lineage: Bacteria > Pseudomonadati > Bacteroidota > Flavobacteriia > Flavobacteriales > Flavobacteriaceae > Sinomicrobium > Sinomicrobium endophyticum. The sequence goes on along the minus strand of NZ_JBRKIS010000017.1, from coordinate 3,821 downwards.
CTTCTTCCCTGGTATCAGGGTCATTTCTATCGTGAAAAGTAATTATCATCAGTGGAGTGGTTACCGAGTCTTCCGGACATATATCGTCCTTTTCACAGCCCAGGAGGAACATAGCCGCCACACCGGCCACAAACAATGCTAAGGCAAGTCTTTTCACCTTGATAGTTTTTTAGTTAATAGTTTCTTTTGCATAGTTCATTACAGTATTTCTACGGTTTGGACTATTGCTGAAAAGCACGTTTCCGGTTGAAGGATAAGTCTCTTTTTATTTTCAGCGTTTTTCCAAAAGTACAACATTTTCCACGTGATGCGTTTGCGGGAACATATCCACAGGTTGTACCCTGCTTACCTTGTATACATCATCCATAAGTGCAAGGTCCCTGGCCTGGGTAGCGCTGTTGCAACTTACATATACCACCTTTTCCGGTGCTATATCCAGTATTTGCTGTACTACGTCTTTGTGCATGCCGTCCCTGGGAGGATCTGTTATTATAACATTCGGTCTGCCGTGTTGAGATATGAAGTCTTTATTAAAAACCTTCTTCATGTCACCCGTAAAGAATTCAACGTTGTCAATGCTGTTTAATTGTGCATTACTTTTAGCGTCTTCTATGGCTTCCGGTACTGCTTCCACCCCAATGACCTTTTTTGCTTTTTTTGCTACAAACTGGGCTATGGTGCCCGTGCCGGTGTACAGGTCGTATACCAGTTCATCACCGGTAAGTCCGGCAAAATCTCTCGTTACTTTATACAAGTTATAAGCCTGAGCGGAATTTGTTTGATAAAAGGACTTGGCATTTATTTTAAATCGCAGCCCTTCCATTTCTTCAAAAATGTGATCTCTTCCGTGATACAGGATAACTTTCTGGTCGTAAATAGTGTCATTCGGTTTGCTGTTCACTACATAGAGCAGGGAGGTGATCTCCGGAAATTCCGTTACGAGATAATCCAGCAGCAATGGAATATTCTCTTTGTCATTCCGGAAAAACTGCACCAGCACCATGATCTCTCCGGTGGAGGATATTCGTAGCATAAGGGTGCGCAAAAGCCCTTCCTGTTTACGCGGGTTGAAAAAGGGCAGGTGGTTTTTCCTCGCAAAATTCCTGACGGCAAGTCGTATGGCATTCGAGGGATCTTCCTGCAGATAACATTTTTCGATATCCAGTATTTTATCCCACATTCCGGGAATATGAAATCCGAGGGCGTCTTTGTCCTTGAGTTCTTCTCCGCTGTCAATCTCTTCCCTGGTGAGCCACCGGCTGTCTGAAAAAGAGAATTCCATTTTGTTCCTGTAGAAAAACTGTTTGGCAGATCCCAGGATAGTATCAGGTTTCGGCATATCCACTTTCCCTAAACGGGTCAGGTTATTTTCTACCTCTCTTTGCTTGTAGAATAGCTGATCTTCGTAGCGCATATTCTGCCATTTACATCCGCCACACACGCCGAAATGACTGCATTCCGGCACCTGTCTTTTTTCGGAATACTTGTGGAATTTTGTAGCTTTCCCTTCAAAGTATGCCTTTCTCTTCCTGGTGGTCTGAACATCTATAACATCTCCGGGGATGGCGTTGGAAAGAAAAATAACCCGGCCATCGGGAGCCTTTGCTATGCCTTTGCCCTTGGCTCCGGCATCCGTTACCTCTACGTGTTCAAAAAACTGTTTTGTGCTCTTTCTTGACATGGGGCAAAAATAAGGTTTATTGACGATTTCCACTCATCTCCGGGAGATTAAGTTTAAATCTGTGCAAAGAAGATTGGATGTCCTTCAGGAAGTAAAGGAACAGGGTGAACAGTTTGTAAATACCCGGGAAGAAAGAAGGAATAAATAATTACATTTGGGAAAAATAATCTTTCCATCGCCATGAACCGTTTTGACCGCATAACCGCTATTCTTATTCAATTACAATCCAAAAGGATAGTAAAAGCCCAGGACCTTTCGGATCGCTTTGAAGTAAGCCTCAGGACCATATACCGGGACATCCGTACGCTTGAAGAAGCGGGGGTGCCTCTCTACGGCGAAGCCGGGGTAGGGTATTCCATAGTAGACGGGTATCGCCTGCCCCCGGTGATGTTTAGCAAGGAAGAAGCGATGGCATTTGTGACTGCCGAAAAATTGATGGAAAGACTTACGGATAAAGTTATCCGGAAGCATTTTGAGTCTGCCATGTATAAGATCAAATCCGTTTTGAGAGGTGCCGAAAAAGATTTTGTAGAGGATCTCGCGTCAAATATTCATGTACGCGACAGACAATTGCCTTCAAGGACAATTCCCGGAAACATCCTGGATGTCCTTTTCCGGGCCATATCCGATAAAAAAGTGGTGAAAATCACATACCGGGCCCTCGGCCGTGAAGAAAAGACCGAACGTTTTATCGAGCCAATTGGGGTTTACCATGAAAATGACCATTGGTATACCATCGGGTATTGTCACCTGCGGGAAGATTACCGGCATTTCCGGGCCGATCGTATATACAATATAGAACTGACGGATGGAGACAGGCTTTCCGAAAGAGCAACACTACAGGAATATCAGGAACAGTGGGAAAAGAACAAAAAGTCAGCAGCACCTCAAAAGGTGGTGATCCGCGTAGAGAAAAAAGTTGCGATGTATCTGCAGGAACGAAAAAACTACCTGGGTTTTGTGTCTGAAACGGAAAAAGACGGAAGGATAGAAATGACATTCCTTACTTCGTATCTCGAAGATGGTTTTGCCAGATGGTTTTTGATGTTTGCAGATCAGGCCGATATCGTGGAACCTGATTTTCTGAAAGAAAGGATCCGCAGTATACTGGATGACATTTCCAGGAAATTATAAAGTACAATATACCTCAGTGCAGGTCTTTATCCACTTGTTTCCGGGCAAGCTACACCCGTTATACCTCCTCTTTCAGGGGTGAAAAAAAAACGTGTTTTTTTATTTGTGGAAATACTGTTGACAAAGGGTTGTCATAGTCCAGCTCTACCTTTGAATTGTATTTATAAACAGATAAAAAAATGAAAACATCAGTTCATACCCCGGAGAACAAGGAAGAAACTTTAACCGGTCACCAGGCCCGGAATTCGGGTGAAGAAGAAACCGAAGCTTCACACTATCTGGTTTCCCGTATTTCGGAATTATCCGTATTCAGCCTGTTGTGGGGTTGAGTGCTACACGAAAGATTAGTGAAGGCTTGACAGCGTCTCATATTTAAAGGATATGAACTCGTTTAAACTTTTTCATCCCGATAAATATCGGGAGGCTAAAAAATGGCCCTTTTGTTGCCGGTGCGCCACCTGGCCCCTTCACTAAAAACAGCCACTGGCTGTTTTCTTAACGTTCGGTCCTACCTTTTTTTCCTTCCGTAGCTATGGCTATGCTCCCGATAATCATCGGGATCAAAAAAGACTGCAATTGGCCCCAAAATGACTCATTTTCGCTTCAATCAAAAAAGTTTAAACGAGTTCTATATATTTGGATGGAGTTGGGGGATTATTTTTTTGTTACAAGTTATAGGTTGCATGCCCGAACTGACTAAGCCTAACATAGGTTGCCTTTTTTCTTAAACTTAATGTATAATGAAAAAAGGACAAGAACACAGAGTGTTTGATTTAGGCCTCAAATTGCAATTAGTCAAGCAGATTGAAAAGGGAGAACTCCGGGTTCGTGATGTTAGCCAGCTTTATCAGGTAAGTACCACGGCGGTATATAAATGGTTACGTAAATATTCCGATCTTTACGTGAGTAATACACGAATGATAGTGGAAAGTAAAAGTTTATCAAAGAAGCAAAAAGAGCAGGCAGAGCGCATTAAGGAGCTGGAACGGGCTTTGGGTCAAAAGCA
>NZ_JBRKIS010000016.1:0-91359 GCF_052983315.1 Sinomicrobium endophyticum | reverse complement strand
TTATTTGGCGCTACCAAACTCGTCAAACATGCCTCGATAGACAAAAAATATACTCAAAAATCCATCTTTTCTGGTAGTGTTAACAGGCCCTAGTTGGAATACGGCCCGAAACAAAGGTAAATTGGGCTCGAAAAGAACACCTGATAACCGAATAACCAAGGCTTAGTTTCATTCCCTGTAAAACCGGAAAATACTGTTCCTCTCATTGGATTATGTCCGTTAAATGACTGGTATTTCTTTTCAGGGTGTAACATTTATTCCAATTTTTCGTCTATTAATTTATGATATCCAAAGCATTAGGTATTTGTCTTTTTTGTATTTTGGATGTCTGGTACCCAACACACCAAGTTAAACTTTAACATTATTCTTCATGAAGCTAAACATTACGTTCTTAATGATGTGCCTGTTTTTCATTTCCTGTAAAAACAGCACGGAAACTACCGAAGAGAAAACGGCCGGAACTTATAAAGTTCCGGTGGAATATTATAAGCTGAACAACGGCCTTAAAGTGATTCTCTCACAGGACAAAACTTCTCCGACGGCAATAGTTGCGGTGTATTACAATATCGGTTTCCGCATAGAACCGAAAGACAGGACCGGATTTGCCCATTTATTCGAACATATGATGTTCCAGGGATCCAAGAACCTTGGGAAGATGGAATTTATCAACCTCGTACAGAAAAACGGCGGTGTGCTCAACGGTTCCACGAGGTTTGATTTTACCAATTATTTTGAGATCGTACCGTCTAATAAACTCGAAACCATGTTGTGGGCCGAAGCAGACCGGATGAAAGGACTGGATATAACCCAGGAAAACCTTACCAACCAGCAGGGAGTCGTTAAAAATGAGGTTAAGGTAAATGTACTTAACCAACCCTATGGCGGATTTCCCTGGCTTGACATGCCGCAATATGCCAACGAGAACTGGTATAACGCACATAATTTTTACGGAGATCTCGAAGACCTGGATGCCGCTAACCTTGAAGATGTGGAAGATTTTTTCAAGACGTATTACGCTCCTAACAATGCTGCATTGGCCGTTGTAGGAGATTTTGATACGGATGAGACCAGGGCGTGGATAGAAAAATATTTCGGTGGAATACCCGCTGTTGAACTGCCTGCACAGCCAGATATTTCCGAACCCGTACAGGAAGCGGAAAAACGTTTTGTAAAAGATGACTCTCTTGCCAATAAGCCCGCCATAGCCGTGGCATATAAAATGCCGGAAAGAAATACCCCGGAATATTTTGCCATGGGCCTGCTGGACCAGATACTGGCACAGGGAGATAATGCTTTGTTAAAGCGGAAACTGGTCAACGAAAAAGGATATACTTCCGGTATAAGCGGAGGAATAAACTACCTGGGAAATATGTTTAACTACAAAGGCCCCATGATTTGGATGTTTGACTTCACTTATGATAACGGTACTACCGAAGACGAAGTTATCGGTGCCGTAGACCAGGTCATGGACAGCCTGAAACTGGAGATTACTCAAAAAACGCTGGACGGGGCCGTAGTAAAAATGAGATCCAGACTTTACGATGACCTCGGAGGTACGTTTGGGGTGGGAAGGGCCGATCTGCTATGTAGTTTTGCCCTTTTTGACGATGATCCGGACAGGATCAATTCCCTGGAAGACGAATTCAAAAATATTACGCCGGAGATCATCCATAAGGCCGTCGACGATTATCTGAAGCCTGCCAACAGGACTATCCTGAGAGTTAATCCTTTATTAGCCAACGATAAAAATTCAGCGCAATGAGAAAACTTATTCTAAACTGTATATTAGCCGCCTTCGTACTCACCGCAACCGCCCAGGAAAAGGAACAACCGCCGCGGGGGGGAGCCCCCAAAGACTTTAAACTGCCCGAAAAACAGGAGATAACTCTGGATAACGGCATCCGGCTTGTTATGGTGCCTTACGGAGCCATCCCCAAAGCAACCATAAACATAACCGTAAAAACGGGAAACATACACGAACAGGAAAATGAAGTATGGCTGAGTGACCTCGTCGGTGACCTGATGGAAGAGGGGAGCACCACTAAAGACACCAGGGCAATTTCGGATGCTATGGCCTCTATGGGTGGTAACCTGAATATTTCCGTATCCAGTCACGCCACAACTCTTCATGCCAATGTACTGTCCGAATTTACCCCGAAAGCCATAACGACTATGGCGGAGGTACTGATGCATCCCAAATGGCCGGAATCGGAACTGGACCGGTTGAAAAACGACATGAAAAGAAACCTGAGCGTGCGTATGTCCAGGCCACAGGCACAGGTAACAAAGGAGTTTTATGCTTCTCTTTACCCGGACCATCCTTATGGCAGGGTATATTCTACAGATGAAATGATAGATTCCTATACTACGGGAGATATTAAGAAGTTTTATTCGGAGAATTTTGGAGCGAAACGTACGGTGATCTATGTAGTAGGCAAGTTTGACACATCTGCCGTGGAAAAAGCGGTAAAAGAGGCCCTTTCTTCATGGACAGAAGGACCTGAAGTTTCTTACCCTACTGCTACGGCTGTTACCAAAAATACAGTCAGGATTATAGACAGGCCGGGAGCTCCGCAATCTACCATCATGTACGGATTACCTACCGTAGACCCTTCCAGTCCGGATTACCTGGCGATGGATATCACCAATTCCCTTTTAGGGGGATCTTTCGGGTCCAGGATAACCAGTAATATCCGCGAAGACAAGGGGTATACCTATTCTCCGTACAGTAACCTGGACAGCCGGTATAAAACCGGTGTCTGGTATGAAGCCGCGGATGTAACCTCGGAGTTTACCGGGCCTTCCATAGCGGAAATTAAAAAAGAGATAGTAAAGCTGCAGGAAGAAGCCCCGACGGAAGAAGAACTGGAAGGGATTAAGAATTATGAATCCGGAATTTTTGTTTTGCGAAACTCCACTCCTGGAGGAATAATAGGACAATTGAATTTCCTGGATCTGCATGAACTCCCGGAGTCCTGGCTGAAGGATAAGGTAAAGAACATTTATGCCATTACCCCGGAAAAAATCCAGGAAATGACCAAAAAATATATAAAACCGGGAGAAATGACCCTTATTGTGGTAGGAGATAAAGAAAAGATCAAAGATCAGGTAGAGGAAACACTGGATAAAAGTAGTCTGAAAGAATAATTTATGTATCATATCCGGCACCTGCCGGAAGTTACCTATGTATACTAAAAGAGCAGGGAAAAACATCCCTGCTTTTTTTATGCTGTGGTTACCGTTTTGTCTTGGTATGATATTTGTTTTAAAAACTTTAATTTTACATGGTATCGTTTATTATCCATTATTAAAATAAAAGAGCCTTTATGCCATTAATATGCCGCAATAACAAGACTGCATCGGAATTCCGGTTAATTCTCGGCGAAAGTAATTTCAATCGCAGGTTTTACGGCAGGGACCGGAAAGACCGGTTTCTTACCATCGCATGGAATCGTGGAAAACCCCAAACCGTGGTTGTAGACGGTATTGCATATGATTTTCCTGAAAACAGCGTTCTGGCCCTGATAATCAACCAGACCTTTGATTTTTCAGATCCGGAATCTGTAGTGGCCTGGCAGTTTAACCGGGAGTTTTACTGTATTGTAGACCATGACAGGGAAGTGGGGTGTGTCGGGTTTTTGTTCTACGGTTCTTCTCAACTGATGTTTGTCGATATAGATGAAACGCAGCAGGATAAACTGAACACTTTGTTGAAAGTATTCCAGGAAGAATTTGAAATGAAAGATATCATACAGGAAGATATGCTTCGAGTCCTTCTCAAACGTCTCATAATTATTGTTACCAGGCTGGCCAAAAAGCAATACCTGGCCGGGGATATGAATGATGAAAAACTGGATATTATCCGCAAATTCAATTTACTGGTGGAAACTTATTATAAGAAGGAACACGGGGTTAAATTCTACGCAGACCAGTTGTGCAGGTCACCCAAAACCCTCTCTAACCTCTTTGCCATGTACAACAATAAATCTCCCCTCTCCGTGATCCAGTACCGTATTGTGCTGGAAGCAAAACGGCTGCTGATGTATACCGATAAATCCATCAAGGAAATTGCTTACGAACTGGGATATGACGATGCTGCGTATTTCAGTAACTTCTTTAAAAAACAAACTTCTTTTGCCCCTTCCGAATTTAAGAATGCGGAAGCTTCACCGGTAGTAGGAATATAAGATAAGAAGGAATTGTTATTTTGGAAAAGAGTGAACTATTCTTATCCGGAGCTTTGGATTTGAAATCCATCGTGATCGGACCTTTTTTATGATTTTTCTTAACTTCGGACATACATAATGTATTTCGGGAATTTTAGGCAAGTCATCGGGAAGTCTTTTTATGTCTCTTTTTCCCGGCAGAGAATAAATTTGCTGAAAAACAATCGGATATTCATATGCTCCGGAAATACGTGGTATGTCCGGGTAAGAATGGAATTCTTCTAAAACAATTAACAATGAAAAAAATAATTTTTGGTATTGCAATAGTAGCAGTGGTAATCATTGCCGGCATTTTTATCTTTTCCGGATCTTCGGGATCTGATGCATCGGAAGTATTTGTTTCGGATGGGAAAGCTATAAAGGGATATGATCCCGTAGCATTTTTCGAAGTGTCTGAGCCCGTTATGGGAAAGGAACAGTTTTCTTATGACTGGAACGGCGCTACCTGGCTGTTTTCCAGTAAAGAGAATATGGACAGGTTTAAAGAAAACCCCGAGGGCTACGCGCCGCAATACGGAGGATATTGTGCATACGGAACTTCACAGGGGCATAAGGCACCGGTGGAAATAGATACCTGGTCGGTAATTGATGGTAAGCTGTACTTTAATTATAATGGAAAAGTCAAGGAGACATGGGATGAAAACCGGGCGGAATTCATTTTGGAAGCTGATAAAAACTGGCCTAAAGTAAAAGGGGAGGAATAATAAACAGTTCTTTACACCTTGGCAGGAATTGAGTTAACGAAAAGAAAATATGAAAATTACCCATTGTGTGTTTTTGGACAAAATACACAATGGGTAAAAAATATCTACATAGAGCGGTGATTTGCAGCCCGTTTTTGCATGGCATCATAAACAGTACTTACTTTCTTGTCAAATTCAAGCGGTTTTTCAAAATTCGTTTTTTCGTCTTCCAGTCTTTGGTCTCCGCCAAGGACGACCCTGATCTTTTTATCCATAAGCCCTTCTAAGGTAAGTTGTGCTACGAGTTCCGGAGAGTCCATATTTCCAGTAGCGGCCGTTTCCATCATCGGTGTGTCCGTTGCTGTGGGATAGACGGTCATTACATGTATGGAAGTACCGTTGAGTTCCCTTCGCATAGCTTCGGAAAACCTGCTTACCGCAGCCTTGGTCGCAGCATAAGTAGCATAAAAAGGCATACCTATCAATCCCAGTCCGGAGGATACGTTTATAATGGCGGCCTCCTCACTATCTCTCAGTAGGGGCAGTGTGTATTTGGTAAGCAATATCAGTCCCGTTACATTGATGTTCAGTTGCGAGATAATATCTTCATCACTTGTTTTTTCCAGGGAACCTGCGCTTACTACACCTGCGTTATTAATAAGAATATCCAGTTTTCCCCATTGTTTGTTGACAGTTGTGGAAATTTGTTTTAAATCTTGAGGTTTAGCAACATCGCCGGTAAGAAAGAGGAAGTCCGCATTCGGGAAATCGGCTTTAAGAGGTTTCATTTTTTCCGCACTGCGACCTACTACCGCAAATGAGGTTACACCTTTTTGATATAATTCGTTTATGATGGCTTTTCCTATTCCGCTGGACCCTCCGGTAATTAAAACTTTTTTTGTCTTAAAATTCATGATATGATATTTTTATATGTTAGATTTCTCCATGATGTTTTTGGTCACAAATACACAGATTTGTTTTTTGTAAGACTTGTGTATAAGTTGTTTTATTAGATTCATTCATATTTTTTGTTTAACTATATGCCGATTTCCGAAGGAAACAATGACTGCATAAGCGGAACCAAAGGACGGTTGGTGATGTTTGAGAGGGTGGTTGGTTTATCCTTAATCGGTAAGGCAGCCGGATAGAAAGCATTGTATAGCATTAAAATTCCAAATTCCCGGAATTTCGGCATCCGGTTATAAAAATACGATTTAAATAACGAAAAACCCATTTCATACCTGTCTGATCAACAGTGTATAAGGATTATGTTATCACACCTGTGATTTGAAACTTGTTTTAAGAACGTTGATATCAAAGGGAGAGGGTGTGTAGCCGCTCTCCCTTGAATTAAAGTTAGTTAGTTCAGCGTAATTTTCACCACCTGGTCTAATGATGGCAGTGTTGTAAAACTGTTGGGGTTAGGTACTTCCTGTATGGGCTTTTCCTCCGGAATAACGGAACCACCCAGGTTGATTTGTGTTACACCTGCACCGGGAAACTGGTTTACAGCCGAACCATTATCATATAGTCTGACCATAGAAGAGATATCCCCGGTTTCATCTGCGGATATGCCACTGTCCCCGAGGGCAAAAAACCAGTCGTTTGAGAATCCGTACATGGTGGCTATGGCGATGTGGTCTCCTTCTTCCAGCGTCAGTTCCTGGCTTACCTTTCCACCCGCTGTTCCGTTAACGGAAGGAAGTAGGACCGTGTTTTGCGGATCGGGCAGTATATACGTTGCTTTAATTCCGTTTTTCCCGTTCAGAGAACCGGCCAGGTCCTCGGCATTTCCTGTTTGGGCCAGTAATGTCAATCCCTCACCACGGTCAGTTTCTCCTTCTTTAAAGATCGGGTTGTCTATGCCATTGTATACTACAACAAGGATGGGGGATAGTGGTGTGAAAATACCGGTGTTGTCACTAACATCATCGAAAATCTCCGAATTATCTCCCATTTCCGAAAGTTTTGTGAGTCCACTATAAGTACTTTCTCCTTCCTCATAAAGTGGTGCCGGGTTCAGGGGCGCTCCGCCTGCGATATACGAAACTGCCCATACCCCTGGACTTACCGGGGTTTCATTAGCCGTACCGCCGGAAATGTTTTCGAGAGTCAATGTAAAATAAGAGTCACCGTCATAAGTAAGTGAAACCTTTACCAGTTCGGATGCCGGCAGGTAGGGATTTCCCTGGTCGTCCGTACCGTCTACTTCACGGATAGACTTGGCCTCGGCTTCTCCCGGGTGGTCGACATCGGCGCCTGGCACCTGGTTGACCCTGCTCCCGTTATCCCAAAGTTTCAGTTCTTCCGAAACATCGCCTTCTATCGGATTGCCGTTGTCATCATAAACGGATATTCCCGGGTTTTCAGGGGCAAAGAAAAGGTCGTTGCTCCATCCGTACATGGCGGCAAAGGAAACAGTCTGTTCTTTAGCGGCCGAAAATGAAAATGATACGGATTCTCCCGGAAGGATTACCGGGGCACCCGCACCATCCCCCTCAAAAGTGCCGGACTGCACCAGGGTTTTTGCTTCAAGAACATTTTCTACGGTTAGGATAGCCATTTCGGGAACCGGGTCTCCGGAATTATCGTCATCGTCACTACACGAATATGCAAATACACTTAGCAATAGCAATGTAAGCAATTGATGTGATTTTCTGAATTTTACCATTTCTCTAATTTTTTGTATTTATAAATTATGTCTGACAAAGGTGTAAAAGCATAAAAGAGGAGGAAATAGCAATTTTTCCTCCCGGCATGTAAAAAATTCCCTTAATCCGGAAACCGTATTGTAAAGTGTTTTGGAGAAAAAGAGAAAAATGGCATAAAATATGCAGAGGGAAATATGTACAACAGGACGGGAAGTTCTTATATTTCCTGTACCGTGGTTTTAGACGTATCTTTGATATGCTTTATAAAATTAAAGAAGACAATGATGAAAAGAAAGAATATGGTAAAGATAATCAAAGGCTTATCCTTGTTTGTAGGCGTTTTTGCACTTACTGCATATACGGTATGGGAAAAAGAGAGGAATATGACAACAACCTATCCGTCCGAAGAAAAAATGATTGCCGTAAAAATGGACACGGCTACTTTTGCCGCAGGGTGTTTCTGGTGTGTGGAAACCCAGTTTCAGCAGCTTGAGGGAGTAAAAAAAGTGGTCTCCGGATTTACCGGGGGTACGGTGTCTAATCCTGCTTATAAACAGGTGATCACCGGAAAAACAGGTCACGCGGAGGCCTGTAATATTATCTACGACCCTTCGGTAATTTCATTTGATGAATTGCTCGAAGCCTTTTTTGTTGCGCACGATCCCACGCAGTTGAACCGCCAGGGAAACGATATAGGTACACAATATCGTTCTGCAATATTTTATCACAACAATACACAGAAAGATAAGGCGGAATATTATATAAAACGACTCAATGAAGAAAAAGCTTACGACAAGCCCGTGGTTACCGAGGTGACTCCTTATTCCGTTTTCTATAAAGCGGAAGATTACCACCAGGATTATTACAATCAGAACAAGTCGGAGCCCTATTGCCAGTATGTGATACAACCCAAGCTGGAAAAGTTTAAAAAGGTTTTCAAGCACAAATTAAAACACTGAGACCAGGTAATGAAGATGATAAAAAGCACCCTGTTCATGTCGATGCTACTATGGACATACTGGGGGATAAACGCGCAGGAAAATATGGATACAAAGCACAAAAATAACCCGTACTATTCGCGGACCGATACAGCACATCTCGATGTGAGTGATGCGGAATGGAAAAAGATCCTTTCCCCGGAACTATATCATGTGGCGAGAAAACAGGGAACCGAACGAGCTTTTACCGGGAAATACTGGGACAGCGATACGAAAGGAACCTATTATTGTGCGGTTTGCGGAAACCTTTTATTCCGTTCCGATGCCAAATTTGCCAGCAGTTGCGGCTGGCCCAGTTTCTTTGAAACAGAACGGGAAAACAGTGTAATTTATAAGGAAGACAACTCACACGGCATGCACCGTATAGAAGTGGAATGCGCCCGGTGTAATTCGCATTTGGGACATATCTTCGATGACGGGCCTCCGCCGACTTATAAGAGGTTTTGTATGAATTCCATATCACTGGACTTTGAGCCGGATAAGTAAAAAAAACTGCCCGAAAAGGAACGGTGTTTTAGATAGTGAGGTTGAATCCGATTAAATGGGTCTTATTCCCCAACGCCTGTCCTGATCCCGAAGAATATCGGGATTGCCCCGGGGTAGTTGATTTTTTAGGATATGGAGGTTTAACAGTATATAAGTATCTACGTACCCCGGTTGTTTATGCCGGAAACTTTTTGGAGTAGTGGCTATGACCTGAAACCCGAACTTCTGCCAAGGTCTTATGATAACTTCATTGGTGCTTATCACAATGTTGAACTGTGTACTATAGTGCCTGTTTTCCCGCTATTTTTTTCAGAACGTCAGAAAAACGCAAAATCGCAATCCTTGTATGCCCTGTGTTCATAAATTTGATGTTAAAGGGATATTCAATTCTCTTTTAGTATACCCCAAATGTGAGGTGTAAACGGTATCTTTGCATTGAATACTTTCCTAAATATCACAAACAATGCAAAATGACTTGAGCAACTACAGGAGATCTTACGAAAAGAAAGAATTGCTGGAAACCGAGGTGCCGGAAAATCCGATGGAGTTGTTCCAGACCTGGTTTTATGAAGTTGAGAAAAACGGAGGGGTAGAAGAGGCTAATGCCATGACGGTTTCTACGATTGGGCCGGACGGTTATCCGAAAAACCGGGTGGTCCTGCTCAAAAAATATACACACGAAGGGTTTATCTTTTATACGAATTACGATAGTGAAAAGGGAAAGGCTATTGCCATAAACCCCAATATTTGCCTATCCTTTTTCTGGCCCAACCTGGAACGGCAGGTTATTGTAAAAGGAGTGGCGGAGAAAGTAGCCGGGAACCTGTCTGACGGGTATTTTGAATCGCGCCCCGATGGCAGTAAACTCGGTGCTTTGGCATCTCCCCAAAGTGAAGTTGTTTCGGGTAGAGAAGAACTTGAAGCAGCATTGAAACGCCTGGAAGAAGAATTCAGGGGGAAGGAGATTCCACGTCCGGCCCATTGGGGGGGATATATAGTAAAACCCGTTTCCATAGAATTCTGGCAGGGCCGTCCGAACAGGTTACACGACCGGATACGATACACCCTTAAAAATAAACTGGATTGGAAAAAGGAACGCCTTGCTCCTTGATAAATTGTAAATAAAAGCTTATAATTATATCACGAAAGCAAATCCGTAATCGTTATGATTGTTGAAAAAATGGCTTTATGAAACAACTTACCATCATAAGACATGCCAAATCCTCCTGGGATTACAGTGTGGGAGACAGGGACAGGCCGTTAAAGGAAAAAGGGATCAATGATGCCATTCTTGTGGCTTCGCATGTGAAAGACAAGATACCCATACCAGATGTTGTATTTTCCAGCCCGGCAAACCGGGCGTTGCACACCTGTACTATTTTTTTGAGAATGCTGGATATTCCCCCGGAGAAGTTGCGATTAACCTGGGAATTATATGATTTTTCAGGGGCTTCGGTCGTTAATTTTATCCGAATGTTAAGTGACGATTGTGAAAAAGTTATGATCTTTGGCCACAATCATGCATTTACGGAAGTTTCCAATAATTTTGGGGATCGTTATACGGACAATTTGCCTACCTCGGGAATAGTACACATTACTTTTGAGGGGGACAGCTGGAAAGAGACTGGTAAAGGTACTACCAATCTGATGGTCTTTCCGAAGCATTTACGTTAATAATTTATATGGAAGTAACACAAAACCAATACGTCAACAGGGAACTTAGCTGGTTACAATTTAATGCCAGGGTATTACAGGAGGCAACGGATGAAACCGTACCGCTTATAGACAGGCTCCGGTTTCTCGGAATATTTTCCAATAACCTGGATGAGTTTTTTAAGGTGCGTTATGCAACCGTAAAACGTATAGCGCTCGCAGGCAGGAAAGGAAAGAGCGCTCTTGGAGGAGAAGTAGCCAAAGACTTGCTGGAAGATATTACCAAAATAGTTATAGAACAACAGGCAGAGAGCCAGAACATTCTTCGCTATATTGAAAAAAAGCTGGGAAAAGAGAATATTTTCATTATTAACGAAACTGAAGTATCCGAATCCCAGAAGCAATTTGTGGTGGATTACTTTGTACAGAAGGTCAGCCCGGCACTCGTAACTATTTTCCTCAACGATCTTGCGGAATTTCCGTTGCTGAAGGACAGTGCGGCCTACCTGGCGGTTAAGATGGTAATGAAAAAGGAAAACAAGATGGGAGGATTGAAAAAGATATTTTCCTCCGAACCCGATGAAATACGTTATGCACTGATCGAGATTCCGAAGGATATTGACCGCTTTGTGGTACTGCCGAAAGAAGGGGACAAAGATTACATTATTATCCTCGACGATCTTGTGAGGTATTGTATGCATACCATTTTTAATATTTTTGACTACGAATCGCTCTCTGCTCATATGATTAAAATAACCAGGGACGCGGAGCTTGACATAGACAATGACCTTAGTAAGAGTTTTATCGAAAAAATATCCAGCAGCGTTAAAGGGCGGGAAATAAGCGAACCTGTACGTTTTGTATATGACGAAAAAATAGACAAGGACACATTGCATTTCCTGAAGAATAAAATGCGGATAACGAATACGGACAGTGTCATCCCCGGAGGAAGATATCATAACCGTAGGGATTATATGAATTTCCCGAGCCTTGGCCGGCAAGACCTGTTGTATGACACATTATCACCGTTGCCGGTAGAAGGATTGAGTTTACAGGGAAGTGTGCTGGAAAGGATAGCAAAGAAAGATTATCTTCTTTTTGCCCCGTACCACACCTTTTCGTACGTTATACGTTTTCTTCGCGAAGCGGCCCTGGACCCTAAGGTAAGGACCATAAAAATCACCGTGTATCGTCTTGCCAAGGCATCCCAGGTGGCCAGTAGTCTCATTAATGCCGTAAAGAACGGTAAACAGGTAACCGTACAGATAGAGTTGCAGGCGCGTTTCGACGAAGAAGCAAATATAGAGTATGCCGAGCAATTGCAAAGCGAAGGTGTCAGGCTTATTTTCGGTGTTCCGGGCCTGAAAGTACACAGCAAAATATGCCTGATAGAAAGGGAAGAAAACGACAGGATAAAACGCTACGGGTTTATCAGCACCGGTAACTTTAATGAATCTACAGCGAAAATTTATACGGACTATACTTTGTTTACTTCCAACCAGGCCATACTGAAAGAGGTAAATACGGTTTTTGATTTCTTTGAAACAACATATAAAATAAACAAGTACAAGCACCTTGTGGTATCCCCCCATTACACGGGAAAAGTCTTTTCCAAGCTTATAGACAAGGAGATTGCCAATGTAAAGGCCGGAAAAGAGGGATACCTGAAACTGAAGATGAACAGTATCACCAATTATAAAATGGTAGATAAACTTTACGAGGCCAGTAGGGCAGGGGTAAAAATACAGATGATCGTAAGGGGGGCATGCTGCCTGGTGCCCGGGGTAAAGGGCATGAGCGAAAATATTGAGGTGATTAGTATTGTGGATAAATTTCTGGAACACCCCAGATTGTTTATCTTTGGAAACGAAGGAAATCCGAAGGTCTATATTTCTTCGGCAGATTGGATGACCAGGAATATAGATAACCGGGTGGAAGTGAGTTGTCCTATCTATGATGAAGAAATAAAGAGAGAACTCTTGGAAACCTTTGAAATAGGTTGGAGCGATAATGTAAAGGCAAGAGTTATTTCCGGCAAACAGGACAATGCCTACCGGGAAAATAACCTCCCAAAAGTACGCTCACAGTTAGCCACCTATGATTATTATGTGCAAAAATTAAAATAAAAAGCTAAGGATATATTGAAAATATAAACGGTTCGTTTTCAACTTCTTTACACTGTGGAGTTGAATGAAGACTTACGGACCGGGGACAAAGGGTCAAAGGCCCCCGCGAACAGGTTATATATGATCAGAATACGAAAATTTGCCGCTATTGATATTGGCTCCAATGCCATAAGACTATTGATTAATAACGTAATTGAAGAAACCGGGAAAGAGCCCCAGTTCAAAAAAAGCTCTCTTGTCAGGGTACCTGTCCGCCTGGGGCAGGATTCTTTTACGGTCGGGGAAATATCCAGGGGCAATGCGATTCGTATGGTAGATGCAATGAAGGCTTTTAAACTGCTGATGAAGGTACACAATGTGGAAAAATATATGGCATGTGCCACATCCGCGATGCGGGAAGCGAATAACGGTAATGAACTTGCAGCGGAAATAGAAAAAAAGTCGGGTATACGTATAGAGATCATAGACGGAAAAAAGGAGGCGGCCATTATTGCTTCTACAGACCTTCACCAGCTTATTGAATCGGAAAAATCCTATCTGTATGTGGATGTAGGAGGGGGAAGTACGGAATTTACCATATTTACGAACGGGAAAATAGCAACTTCCAGGTCCTTTAAAATAGGGACAGTGCGATTGCTTAATGAAATGGTGGAAGAAAATGTGTGGAAAGAGATAGAAAAGTGGATAAAGAAGAGTACTAAAAACCTTAAGAGTCTGTCGCTGATAGGTTCCGGAGGGAATATTAATAAACTGTACAAGATGTCCGGAAGAAAACCCGGAGAACCACTGTCTTATATCTGGTTAAATGCCCAATACCAGTTTTTGCAAAGCATCAGTTATGAGGACAGGATATCCGAACTCGGATTAAACCCGGACAGGGCGGATGTTATTATCCCGGCGACACGTATCTTTCTTTCTGCTACCAAATGGAGCGGGGCCAAAAAGATACATGTTCCCAAGATAGGTTTGTCCGACGGTATAGTAAAACTGCTTTATTACAACGATAAAGAGATCGATAATTTACCAACTTGATCTTAACCCAGCCAATCATTATATGTACTGCCAAAATAAATATCTGTGTATTGTATTGCTGTTATTAGGCATGGTTTGCCGCGTACAGGCTCAATCAGGAGAAATGAAACCTCCGGAGGGCTTTGATTCTATACAGACCGATATTCCCAAAGGCAAGGTGGAAACACTGCTGTACGCTTCGAAAACTGTGGGGACAGACCGTAAAGTTACAATATACACGCCTCCGGAATTCTCAAAAGATAAGAAATACAGTGTTTTATACCTTCTGCACGGAATAGGGGGAGATGAAACAGAATGGTATTATCACGGAAAACCCAACGTGATACTGGATAACCTTTACGCGGAAAAAAAACTTGAACCCATGATAGTGGTTATGCCCAACGGCAGAGCCATGAAAGATGACCGTGCAGGCGAAAATATATTCGATGCGGAAAAAATAATGGCTTTTTCCGATTTTGAAAATGACCTCCTGGAAGACCTGATTCCTTTTGTAGAAGCAAATTACCCGGTGTATAGCGACCGGAACAACCGCGCCCTTGCGGGTTTGTCTATGGGAGGGGGGCAAGCGCTGAATTTTGGGCTGGACCACCTGGATACATTTGCCTGGATAGGGGCTTTTTCTCCCGCTCCGAACACCAGGGCGCCGGAAAAACTTGTGCCCCGTCCGGGAGAAGTTATACGACAACTTCGCTTATTGTGGATATCCTGCGGTAATGAAGATGAGCTCTTGTATGTCAGCGAACGAACACATCAATACCTCGGTAAAAAAGGAATTCCGCACACATATTACGTAGAGCCGGGACAGCACGATTTTTCCGTCTGGAAAAACGATCTTTACCAGTTTTCCCAACTACTTTTCATGTAATTCATCCCATTAACGGGCTTATTCTAACGCCTGTCCTGAGCCCGATAAAAGGGCTCAGTACCGAAATGAGTTCGCTAATTTTGTCCTGAACTAAAAGTCTTTTGTATTCTAATTTTCCCCCGAACTCATCTTGTTCCATAAATTTCTGCGGGAATCCTCTTCATTAAAAGCATTGCGAAGTTTTTTATAAATATGGTTGTTACAGACAGATATCAGGAACGAACCGAAAGAATCCGGGTGGACTTCCGATCTTCTTTCCCAGATTTCGGCAAAAACGTCTGTGGTAATCTTCCGGCTGATCTCTTCCGATTTCAGAAAGGACAGGGTAAAGCTGTAAACACGGGAATAGTAGTGTTTGTATACCTTCATATAGGCGTTGATGTCTCCCTCCCTAAGGGATAATAATACATTTTCGGCAGTAATTTTTTCCTGAGGATTTTCCATGTTAAAATTTTACTAGATTAAACTTGTGCCAGGTGTAACTCTGTGAAATACCAGTAGGAATGCCTTTTTCATTCCATTGAACATGGTTATGACCAAATAGCGGTCGGGAGGGGCAAGGCAATTAACAGTTTCTAAAAACTACTTCGATATTTTACAGAATTACACCGGGTGTTTTATACTAAGAGAGAGTTTTATGGCAAATTACCACCTGAAGAGTGGATACGTTATTAAGAAAAGTCATTTCAGAGATAAATACTTACTTATAATTATTTGTTTATCAGGTTTTTAATGGCGTATGTGTTTTTTGAAAATTGTTAATAACTTTACATCCTTTTTGTCATATAAAAAAGCAGAAGAGGGGTTTTTGTATGAATTCGTCGTTAAACTTTTTTCGCTTCAATTAAGGAAGGTTAAATGAATTCATAGAAAAGTATGGAAAGAATTATTTTTTGCCGGTAATCGTAATGGCGGCGAGCAGATCCTTATAACTCATGGATTTCAGATCTTCATCCGTGTAAAAAGGACTTAGTTTGTCATCGTTAAAGCTATAGAGTTCCCAGTGCTTCTTGTGATATTCCAGGGAAGTGAGGTTTTCCACCCAGTCACCGGAGTTGAGATAAAGACAGGTACCGTGCTTGTTTACTTTCCGGATCATTTTTGGTTGATGGATGTGGCCGCATATCACATATTTATATCCGTTTTGTATAGCCAGGTCGGCAGCTACCTTTTCGAAGTCATTAATGTATTTTATGGCTTTTTTTACACTGTTTTTTATTTTTTTGGAGAGGGAGTACTTCTCTTTTCCCATTTTCACCAATCCCCAGTTTATAAACCTGTTGAACAATATGAGAAAGTCATATCCCCAACCCCCGAGTTTGGCGATCCATTTGGTATGCTGTATGGAAGCGTCAAAAACGTCGCCGTGAAAGATCCAGGCTTTTTTTCCGTCCAGTTTCAGGATTAATTTGTCTACGATGGCAATGTTTCCCATGGTAACATCGCTGAATTTGCGAAGCATTTCGTCGTGGTTTCCGGTAATGTAAAATACCTGTGTTCCTTTGGTTGAGAGATCTATGATCTTTTTGATGACCTGCAGGTGTTTTTTGGGAAAGTAGCGTTTCCGGAATTGCCAGATGTCTATGATATCTCCGTTGAGGATAAGTTTTTCCGGGTTTATGCTATTCAGGTAAGAGAGCAATTCACCGGCATGGCAGCCATAAGTGCCGAGGTGAACATCCGATATGACAACAATCTCTACTTTGCGCTTTTTCAAGTCGGAAAAATTTTCTGTAAAGAAAAAAAATATCTGTTAGTTAAAGATTACCTGGCAATTAATTATATATGAGCATATTGTTAAGATATTGTGATCCCGCTGGCTTCGGGACATTCCGGGCACAGCCCGGAACACTCAGCCACCTCGTTTTGGTCAAACATGAAACCTGCAACTTGTAACCCGGTAGCTTCGGTATAACAGCCTGCGGCTGTCACTCAGCCACCTCATTTTGGCTAAATCTGCAACTTGTAACCGTAATTCCTATCTAGTAACCCCAAATTCCATATTAATTTTGAATAATTAATTATTAACATTTACATTTGTTCAAAATCAATTTAGATGGCAGGAAATTCCTTTGGAACGATATTCAAACTTACCACATTCGGAGAATCACACGGACAGGCTTTAGGGGGAATTATAGATGGATGTCCGGCTGGACTGGAGCTTCATTTAGATCAAATACAACATGAACTGAACCGGCGAAAACCGGGTCAGTCCGCTATTGTAACGCAGCGAAAAGAACCGGATGAATTCCGTATACTTTCCGGTGTTTTTGAAGGAAAAACAACAGGTGTACCTATTGGTTTTGTTATTGAGAACACCAACCAGAAGTCACACGACTATTCCCATATCAAAGACAGTTACCGTCCCAGTCATGCCGATTATGTTTACGACCAGAAGTATGGCCTGCGCGATTATCGCGGGGGTGGCAGAAGTTCGGCACGGGAAACGGCATGCCGCGTTGTGGGAGGAGCTATAGCCAAACAATTGTTGAAGGATATTCGTATTGAAGCCTACGTGTCTTCCGTAGGGGATATTTTCCTGGAAAAACCTTACCAGGACCTCGATTTTTCAAAGATAGAAAGCAATCCTGTGCGTTGTCCCGATCCGGAAATCGCTGCGAGGATGGAAGATTACATAAAAGAGATACGAAAACAGGGAGATACTGTGGGAGGTACGGTAACCTGTGTTATCCGTAATATCCCCATAGGCCTTGGAGAACCCGTATTTGACAAACTGCATGCCGATCTCGGAAAAGCCATGCTGTCCATAAATGCGGTAAAAGGTTTTGAATACGGCAGTGGCTTTTGCGGAGCGAAGATGAAAGGAAGCGAGCACAACGACCTGTACAATCCGGACGGTACCACCAAAACAAACCTTTCCGGAGGAATACAAGGGGGAATCAGTAACGGAATGGATATTTACTTCCGCGTTGCCTTTAAACCCGTAGCAACCATTATGCAAAAGCAGGAAACGATAGACCGGGATGGCAATATTATGGAAATGCAGGGAAAGGGGCGGCACGATCCGTGTGTGGTCCCCAGGGCGGTGCCTATTGTGGAGGCCATGGCAGCCCTGGTGCTGGCAGATCATTACCTGTTGAGCAGGAATTCCAAAATATAGCCTGGAATAAGGTATTTCCGGTTCGTCATATTTTGAGAATGACGGGCACTATTGCATTAATTTTAAAAAACTTATGAAGAAAAAAATTGCATTACACTGGCAGATCGTCATAGGAATGGTGTTGGGGGTTGTATTCGGTCTTATTATGGCGAATGTCGGAAAACCGGACCAGGAAATAAAAGATAAGGCAGCTACTTATCACACGGAATTAACAGAATCCCTTTCCAGGCAGGAAGTATTAAAAGAAGAACTGAAGGATCTCAATGCCCGTTTTAGGGAGGGAGATACCGGGGGAATGACTTACCTTGTAGAGAAAGAAAACATAGAACAGGAAATAAGCGCCCTGGAAGAAAAAATAGACACAGATCAAAAAGCACTGCTCGAATTACCGACGGAGCCCACCGGAAAAACGTTTATAGAAAATTGGATATACCCCTTCGGAGAACTGTTCATAAACCTGCTGAAACTCATTGCAATCCCCCTTATTATTGCATCACTTATCAAAGGCGTTGCGGATTTGCAGGACATATCAAAACTATCCAGTATTGGTATCCGCACGATGATTCTGTATATAATTACTACTATTATTGCCATTACCATAGGACTGGGAGTAGCCAATATAATAAAACCGGGATCCGGTATTTCCCAGGAAACCATAGACCGGCTAACCAGTAATCCCGGTAATGCGGATGTGGTAAACCAGAGAATAAGTGATAGCCAGACCAAGACCAAAAACTTCGTAGAATTTTTAGTGGATATTGTTCCGGATAACATTTTCGGGGCTATGGGAGATAATAACCAGATGCTGCAGGTCATATTTTTTACGATTATGCTGGGTGTTTGCATGTTGTTGATAGGAGACAAAAAGGCAAAACCGCTTAAAGACTTTTTCGACAGCCTTAACGATGTTATTTTAAAGATGGTAGATCTCATCATTAAAATTGCTCCGATAGCGGTATTTGCCCTGCTGGCCAATGTAGTTGCGGGGACTAATGATGTGGAGGTGCTGTTAGCTTTATTAAAATATTCGCTTACGGTGATCGGTGCCCTGGCCTTGATGGTAGTTGTTTACATGCTGATCGTAGGTCTTTATATCAAAAAGAATCCGTTGTGGTTCCTGAAACAAATAGCTCCCGTTCAGTTACTGGCTTTTTCTACAAGTTCCAGCGCGGCAACACTCCCTGTTAATATGGAAAGGGTAAGAGATCATGTAGGGGTCGATGAAGAAGTAAGTAGTTTTGTGCTGCCTATCGGTGCAACCATAAATATGGACGGCACAAGTCTTTACCAGGCGGTCGCTACCATATTTATTTGCGAAGCACTTCATTTTGATATCACTTTTGCAGATCAATTGACAATTGTATTTACCGCTTTATTGGCGTCTATAGGTACTGCCGGGGTTCCGGGAGTGGGCGTGGTAATGCTTATCATCGTATTACAATCCATTAATTTTCCGCCGGAAAAACTTCCTTTGGGTATCGCGCTTATTTTATCCGTAGACCGGATACTGGATATGTGCAGAACCGTTATCAATGTAACGGGGGATGCCACAGTGGCTACCGCCGTAGCCAAATCGGTAGGGAAACTGGGAGAACCCAAGCACGTGGATTAGTTGTATACCGGAAAATCCGTATTCTTTTCTAAAGAAAGGTGAAGGCGGTAAGGGCAGGAGGTCGAAGAAAATCCTGCGAATTAAATTTTGTCAGGAGTTAAGAAAGTTTGCTATGCAGGAATATGATGTTTTAATAGTAGGGGGCGGGCCCATAGGTATAGCCTGTGCCCTGGAAGCAAAGAAAAGCGGGCTTAGTTATGTAGTGCTCGAAAAAGGTTGTATAGCCAATTCCCTGTATAATTACCCGCTGAATATGACTTTTTTCTCCACATCGGAGAAACTGGAAATTGACGAAATTCCTTTTATCAGTATAAAAAGCAAGCCCCAGAGAGCCGAAGCGCTGGAATATTACAGGCGTATCGTAACTTCAAACGATCTGGATCTGCGTTTGTTTGAAAAAGTAGAAAATATCGAAAAGGACAACGGCCTGTTTTCTGTTGTATCCTCCAAAGCGGTTTACACGGCAAAACAGGTGATCATTGCAACCGGCTTTTACGATATTCCCAATACCATGGGGGTGCCCGGAGAAGACCTGCCGAAAGTGTCACATTATTACAAAGATCCACATTACTATGCCGGTCAGAAGGTTATCGTAGTAGGGGCAAGTAACTCTTCCGTAGATGCGGCACTGGAAATATACCGCAAGGGCGGTGAGGTGACCATGATAGTCCGGGGAGAAGAAATAGGAAAAAGGGTTAAATACTGGGTTCGGCCGGATATAGTGAATCGTATTGCCGAAGGTTCTGTCAAAGCTTATTTTCAAAGTAATATAGAAGAGATCAGGGAAGAAGAAGTGGTGATCGATACCCCGGAAGGAAAAAAGGTTTTACCCAATGATTTTGTACTGGCACTTACCGGGTACATGCCAAACTTTGCTTTTCTCGAAAAAATAGGAGTCGATTTATCTGATGACGGAAAGTTTTACCCTTCTTATAACACCGAGACGATGGAAACCAATATAAACGGATTATACCTGGCCGGGGTTATCTGCGGGGGTATGGATACCCATCTCTGGTTTATTGAGAACTCCAGGATACATGCAAAGCTTATTATACAGGATATTTTGAAAAAGGCCTGACAAAGACGGGAAAGACACTTACGGGATCAGAGTAATGGAACTGACCCTTGCAATACTGTCACAGTTTTTTACAAATACTTCTACTTTACCTGTTTTTAATAATCCTTCGACGGTATACGTTTTACAGGAATCGAGATGGGTATCGCTTTTGGCGAAAATAACATCTCCGTCGGTAAACACGGAAGTTTTTATGTCGGTGGTGTCTATGGTGTATTCTTTCAGGTTCTTTTGAGCTTCATCTTCATAAACGATAGTTTTGTTCCGGATGTCTTTCAGTACTCTGCAATTGGGAGAATAGCAGAACTCCGCACCTTTTTCCCGAAAAATATAAGCTACAATAACAACACCTATGGCCAGCCCAATAAAGTAGTAGCCGAATCTTCTCAATATCTCCATAAAAACGGGTAATTAATTTCCGGAAGCAAATGATTTTCGGTTTTTAAAAAATCAGGAGGTTAATATCGCTATGCGACAGGTTGAACCATTCGGCTACCGTTTTGTTCGTTAAAATTCCGTGGTAAAAATACAACCCGTTTCGCAAACCGCGGTCAAACCGGAGAGAATTTTCCAGTCCGCCTTCATCCCCGATTTTAAGAAGATAAGGCGTGAATATGTTGCTTATGGAAACGGAGGCGGTACGCGAGTACCTGGCCGGGATATTAGGCACGCAATAATGAACAACACCGTATTTTTCAAAGGTAGGTTTGTCGTGGGTGGTGACTTCGCTGGTTTCGAAACAACCTCCCATATCAATACTTACATCAATAATTACTGCACCGTTTTTCATGTTCTCCACCATAGTTTCGGTTACGACAACCGGTGCACGGTTATTTCCCCTTACGGCACCGATGACCACATCACAACGTCTCAGCGCTTTAAAGAGGTTTTTGGGTTGCAGGGTAGACGTGTACATGGGCTGGCCCAGGCTGGTTTGTATACGGCGGAGCCGTGTGATGGAATTATCGAATATTTTAACACTGGCTCCGAGCCCGAGTGCGGACCTGGCCGCAAACTCGCCTACTGTCCCTGCGCCGAGGATAACTACATCTACGGGAGGAACCCCGCTGATATTACCAAACATGAGGCCATTGCCGTTATTGGCATTGGTCATCAGTTCGGCGGCAATCAGTACGGAAGCTGTTCCGGCGATTTCGCTCAGGGAGCGTACAGCGGGATAATTACCGTCTTCATCGCGGATATACTCAAATGCTATAGCCGTGATCCTTTTCCTGGCCAGTTCCTCGAAATACTTTTTGCTCTGGGTCTTTATTTGCAGGGCAGAGATAAGTATGGTCTGCGGATTGATGAGCTTGAGTTCATCCAGGGATGGCGGTTCTACTTTAAGGATAATGGGGCAGGAGAATATTTTTTTGACATCGTTGGTTACTTCGGCCCCGGCTTCACTGTATTCCCTGTCCGTAAAATTGGCGCCCTCCCCGGCATTGGATTCTATGATAACCCGGTGACCGTGTGCGGTGAGCGCGTTTACAGCGTCCGGGGTGAGACACACGCGTTTTTCCTGATATGCTATTTCCTTGGGAATACCTATAAACAGTTCTCCTTTTTGTTTCAGGACCTCCAGCATCTCTTCCTGCGGCAACAACTGCTGTCTGGTAAATGGCGACGAAGCTACATTCATAATCTTAACACTACAAATACCTGTAAAGCTATAAAATTATTTGGAGAAATCGTCTTCTTCCACCTCATACTTTTTCAATTCTTCATCCAGTTTCTTCATGTCAATGCCGTGAACGATCTTGTCGAAGAGTTTTAGGCGGAGGAGATAGACGATTGGGATAATGATGAGCATTATTGGAATGAGCCAGTATATTTCCATCTCATCTATATATTTGATATTTGCATTTATATTACTAAAAAGCTGGAAAGTGTACATGGCGATGGGGATAAGAATAATGTGATACCACCAATGTCTACAAGTTAAAAACCAGAGAAAAAGCAAGTAAAGAGGGACAAACTTATTTACGAAATTCCAGGCTGCTACATAAAGTGTGCTGAAGTAAGTACTTCTAAAGGTGAATAATGATGTTTCCCATACATCTGTTTCCGGAAAACTTTCGTATAAATAAAATATATATGGGGATATGGCTATTAAAGAGGCCACTATACTTCCGAGCACTAAGGAACGCCTCATTCTTTTTTTCTCCTTTTTTGTTTTCATACAGAAATGGTTGTATAGACTATGATAGAACAAACGTACAATATACAAAGAAAAGAATAAAATGGGAAGAAGTAATTTATGCTTTTGAGATAATAATTCTTGGTATTATCAGGAAATAAAAAATGATTTAATGCACAACGCGCTTAAAAAATTAAACGCGTTGGTTTATAGCGTGTTGCGTAGTCGTCACTCTACTGAAAATGTTGGTCGTTATATATAACCATTAGGGCCTATTTCCCCTGCTTTTTCTTTGTCGATAGCTACGGCATAACCATTGGGACCTATTTCTCCTGCTTTTTCTTTGTCGATAGCCATTGAATAACCATGGGAATCTATTTTACCGACTTTGTTTTTTTCAAAGGTTAATACATTATTAATCTTTTTTTGATTGTTATTGTATAAGAAAAGGAAAACGGCGGTTGAAAAGGATATGAAAGAAATAATGAGGAATAATTTTACTGATTTCATGATAGTTTGCTTTTTGGTTATTTAGTTATAGCAAACCTACCAAAAAATAAAATCTTGTCAATTAATACTTTCGTCGTAACTTTATTACTTTTTATCGAAAAAAAATGGATTTTGAATATTTTTTTTCGTATGAAAAAAGAACTGTACAATATTACATAAAAATTCTTAATAAGATACGGTATTTTTAGTCAAAGTTATTTCTTACAATGTCTGTGAGATGCATTTTCACGAAATTTAGAGACCTTCCACCTCACGTGGTGGTTATGTTCTTATGGCTACGCCTGAATACGTATTTTGTCTGATTAGAATTTGTGATGGCGAAGCCACAAGTCGGGCGAAAAGTCACCTTTTTTGGGGATAGTCCGATTTGAACAAATTCTTTACTTAAGCTTTCATTATATCTATTTTCTGTTTTTCATAACTCTGAAGGACATAATTCTTCCGATATGGAAAGTGGTTCCTCTTTTGTATTTCATTTTTATGCGTTAGATTTCATTAGATTCGATAAAGTGTTTGTTTTTTACGATAAAAAGAATATTTTTGATTGATGAAATAAATTTTATTTTTATAAGGTCTATGGTAAAATGGATTTTTTTACTCACTAATTTTATTTGTTTTTCTACCGTTCTTTTCGCACAGGATTATTATATAGAAGGTAAAATCGTAGATGAAAAGCAAAGCCCACTATCTTATGTAAATGTACTGTTGTTGAAAGAGGAAGATTCTATAGTTGTTCGGGGGACATCCTCCAGTGATAATGGAGATTTTTATATAGGAAATGTAGAAGGAGGAAGTTATATTATAAAAGCATCATATATCGGATATAATACCTATAGAAAATCGATTAAAGTAAATAAGAACCATGAAATAGAAACCATATTTTTAGTGAAGTCAACGGAAAAACTTGCGGAAGTAACAGTAATGGGAAATATCCCTTTCGTTGAAAGGAAAAGTGACCGGCTTGTTTTCAATGTAGAAAATACCTCTTTATCCCAACAGAATTCCTTTGAAATCCTAAAAAATACCCCAGGGGTTCTTGCGATCAATAACCAGATAAAAATAAGAAATACTCCTGCCACTATATATGTTAACGATAAACGTGTTTATCTCAATGGCGATGAATTGCAAAATCTTTTGGAAAATTATCCAGGAACCAATATTAGATCAGTTGAAGTAATTACCAATCCTTCCTCAAAATATGAAGGAGAGGATGGAGCGGTGTTAAATATCATTACATCTAAAAATATTTCTCTAGGTTATAAAGGAAGCGTAAATGTCCATTGGACGGAAGCTATTTTTCCAAAATACAATTTCGGTACAGATCATTACTATAAAAATAATTTTTTAAACCTTTTTGCCAGTTATAGTTATGGCCTGAGAAAGGAATATAAGCATGATAAGAGTTATTTTAATTTTTTTGAAAATAATATTCTGGATGATCAATGGAGTGTTAATTTTCAAAGAATTACAAGATCCTATGCCCACAGCCTGCATTCCATTCTGGACTTTACACTTAATGAAAAAAATTCCCTCAGCATATCTGCCGATATTCTGTATTCACCGGGGAAAATTTTTAGTAACAAGGCGATTACGGATATTTTTGATACCGACCGAGATTTGGTATCTTACTTTCTTACTAACAGTGAGCTGGAAAACGATCGGTCTAACCTGGCTTTTTCTTTAGACTATAATCTTGTTTTAAATGATAAGGGAGCGAAAATGAATACTGCAAGTAATTATATTTATTATGACGATTGGCAGTTTCAATCCCTTTTTACAGATTATTTCAACAACAATGATGAATTAACAAATGCTAATAGTTTCGATTTCCGGGCTGCTCAAAGAAATAATATTTTTACGCAACAATTGGATTTTTCCATTCCCATGAGTTCATTTCATATTGAAACTGGTCTTAAATATTCTACCATAAGCAGTAAAAGCAAAGCCTTATTTGAGGGGGAAGATGTCCCCGAAGATACCGAGAATGATAATTTTAATTATAAAGAAGATATTTATGCAGCATATGGGAGTATGTCCACAGAATGGGAAAAGTGGGCATTGACTTTGGGGCTTCGGAGCGAATATACAGGTGTAGAAGCCAATTCTTTAATTCTTGAAGAGATTAATACACAAAAATATTTTGAGTTGTTTCCTAGTGTAAATTTACAGTATACTTTCACTAATGATAATCAGTTGGAATTAAGCTATAAAAGAAGTTTAAACCGACCGAGATACGGTCGGTTAAACCCTTATAGATATTATTTATATGAAAGACAGTTTTCAGCAGGAAACCCTACGTTGACCAGATCAATAGGAAATAAAATAGCCGTAGATTATATATATAAGAAAAAATATACCCTTTCTCTTTACTATCAACATACCAATGGTTTAATAGAAAGGCTGACTTTTCAAGATAACGAAAACCGAAACATTTACGCTTCCTATTTTAATATAGATAAAGAGTTTCAATATAGTTTAGACTTTATGTATTACGGGTATATCCGGGATTGGTGGTATTTATATGTGTATATGTCTGGATTTTATATGGAAAATACTTTGCAGGCTTTGGAAAGCAACAATGTCATGCATACCAGTAATACGTTAGGATATTTCGGAAGGGCGTATAATCAGTTTGTGCTATCGCAAGATAGGACCTTTACAGCCGACTTGACCTTATATTATTTATCAAATTTTTTATATGGTTCTATAAAGACTGCCCCCCGTTTTTATACCGATATAGGATTTACGAAATCCTTTTGGAATAAGCGACTGGTAGCGACATTAAACTTTACAGATATTTTCAATACCATGAATATATGGCAAAGATCAAGATATCTCAATCAGGATAACGGGTATATCGATATGCCGGAGAGACGCACTGTTTCCATAGGTCTCCGGTACAACTTCGGCAATTACCGCCTAAAAGACAACAAAAGAAACACTACCCCCGACGAACAGGAAAGGTTAGGAGAGTAGTGTCTTATACCTTGTTTAAAGATTTAGCTTTTTGCGTATATCTTTGGATAATCCGTCTTTGTGCAGCATGACAGATATGGCTTTTAGGCGCATGTAGGGAACGCTCATGTTAATATAGCCGCCGCTCTTTCCCACACGGATTTTATCCGTTCCCCAGGAGTTTTTTACCTTGTAATATACATGGCCTTCCTGGTCTTTTACCTTACCTACGATGTGCATCAGGTGGTCGTCGGTGGTATGGTAGTTCTCGAATTCCTGTTGCCGGTATTCCGGGGAGATACTTTTTTCCTGTTTTACATCTTTCAGTATGGCTTTGGTGTCCGTTTCGCTTTCCGGGATAACTGCTACGCCGTCTTTTTGTGAGAAGGTGGGTTCGCTAACATCGCAGTCCAGCGCAAGGGTATACCCGTTTTCGAGAGCGTGGTCTATAACTGTTATGAACTCATCCAGCGGAAGGTTATAGTAACTCCCGTTAGAAAAGTTATCCGGGATGTTGAGTATGAAATCCGAATAAAATGGTTTGTGGGTAAAAGAAGTGACAGACACGTAATTCTCCGGTTGTATTTTGGTCATCTTCAGGAAAGATTCCGGAGTATATTTTTTGTTTTCATAGGTGAATTCTTCCACTCTTTTCCCCAGGTATACATCCAGAACACTTTCAATAGCCTTCTTCCAGTTGGGAGAGAGGGTTTTAGCAGGATTTTCCACGTATACGTTTAACATGCCTTCCAGAACAGAGAGCATTTCGATATGATTGTGTTTTTCCTGTCCCTCTTCTAATCCTGTATAAACACTTTGCGG
This sequence comes from Sinomicrobium endophyticum, assembly GCF_052983315.1. Lineage (NCBI taxonomy): Bacteria > Pseudomonadati > Bacteroidota > Flavobacteriia > Flavobacteriales > Flavobacteriaceae > Sinomicrobium > Sinomicrobium endophyticum. The sequence goes on along the minus strand of NZ_JBRKIS010000016.1, from coordinate 64,404 downwards.
TACGATACCGTATTCCGCTACACTGTTTATGACATCGTGTGAAAGTCCGCCCTGGCTGAACTGTGTTTTTCCCTGTCGCATGACATAGTTCCACGCTTTTTCGGGGTAAGTGTTCCGCACGTTATACATTTCGGAAATATCGATCTGCTTTCCGGTTATCCGCAGGATCTCCGATTCCAGGAAGGAGGAAGTGGAAAAACTCCAGCACGTCCCCGTAATGCCCTGGCTTATGACCGGGGTGGTTTCCAGGTCCGTAACTGTATCAAAAGTATACTGTTGTGCAAAGGAAAGGGCCGAGAAGCATAAAACGCCCAGCGATACAAGAATCTTTTTCATTATATGGTATTGGGTTAAAAAGACTAAAAAGGATTATTTTTACGCAAAATAACAAAATTATGAGTAAAGCAGATTGGAAAGTTGTCAAAGAATACGAAGATATCACTTATAAAAAATGTGGCGGTGTGGCGCGGATAGCCTTTAACCGTCCCAATGTACGCAATGCTTTTCGTCCGAAGACTGTCGGAGAGCTTTTCGAAGCCTTTCTGGATGCCCGTGAAGATACTTCCATTGGTGTGGTTTTGTTGTCTGCCGAAGGACCATCCACTAAAGACGGGGTGTATTCCTTTTGCAGCGGGGGAGACCAGAATGCCAGGGGACACCAGGGATACGTAGATGATTCCGGGATGCCGAGGCTGAACATACTGGAAGTGCAAAGACTCATTCGTTTTATGCCCAAAGTGGTTATTGCCGTAGTTCCCGGATGGGCTGTTGGCGGAGGGCACAGTCTCCATGTAGTTTGCGATCTTACCCTGGCCAGTAAGGAACATGCTATATTCAAGCAGACAGATGCCGATGTAACCAGTTTTGACGGTGGATACGGTTCGGCTTATCTCGCCAAGATGGTAGGCCAGAAGCGCGCCCGGGAGATCTTTTTCCTCGGAAGGAATTACTCCGCACAGGAAGCTTTCGATATGGGCATGGTAAATGCCGTTATACCACATGAAGAATTGGAGGACACGGCGTTCGAATGGGCACAGGAAATACTCGCCAAGTCACCGACTTCTATAAAAATGCTGAAATTTGCCTTTAACGCTACGGACGACGGTATGGTAGGCCAACAGGTTTTTGCCGGTGAAGCTACCAGGCTGGCTTATATGACAGATGAAGCCAAAGAAGGACGAAACGCCTTCCTGGAAAAGAGAAAACCGGATTTCAGCAATATCAAATGGATTCCGTAACGTTTCCCGAATAAGATTACCCTTACCGGAATTCCGTAGAGGGAATATTATTTTCCTGCTAATATATTTTACATGACAAAAACAAAGGCTTTTATAGTTGCGGCACGGCTCCGGACATTGCCGCTTTCGGTATCCGGAATTATTACGGGTACCGGTATTGCCGCTTCCTGTGGTTTTTTTAACTGGCAGATATGCGTACTCGCGCTCCTTACCACCATCGGCTTCCAGGTGCTTTCCAACTTTGCCAACGATTACGGAGATGGCGTAAAGGGGACGGACAATAAAGACCGTATAGGTCCGCAGCGCGCCTTGCAGAGTGGTGCAATAACCCCCGGGGAAATGAAAAAGGCGATGACCCTGACCATAATAATCACGCTTCTGGTGGCCACACTGCTTATTTATGTTGCTTTCGGAAAAGAAAACTTTCTGCTTTCCCTGATATTTTTCCTGTTGGGGATCGCTTCCATAATAGCGGCCATAAAGTATACGGTTGGGAAATCGGCATATGGTTACAACGGACTGGGAGACGTTTTTGTTTTCCTGTTTTTCGGGCTTCTCAGTGTAGCCGGAAGTTATTTTCTCTATGTGAAAAGCCTGGATTGGACTGTTTTTCTCCCGGCAGCTTCTATCGGTTTGCTCAGTGTCGGGGTACTGAATCTCAATAATATGCGCGATGAAAAAAGTGACGCCGCATCGGGAAAAAATACTTTGGTGGTCAAAATCGGGGGAAAACGGGCTAAAAAATATCATTATACCATTCTGATTACAGCATTACTGCTGTTTTTACTTTTTGCTCTCCTCCAAAGTTTTTATATTTATCAGTATATATTTCTTTTGGCATTTATCCCCGTATTAAAACATATAAAAACGGTAAAGGAGAATGCGGTGCCGAAAGAACTGGACCCGGAGTTGAAAAAACTGGCTATAAGTACGTTTTTGCTGTCACTTCTTTTTACTTTGGGACTTGTTCTATAAACAGAAGTAATCTCAATCCTATTAAACAAACAGAAAATGAAGATCACATATTACGGACACGCGAGTTTAGGAATAGAGGTAAACGATATTCATATTTTGGTAGACCCTTTTATCTCCGGAAATAAAAAAGCCGCATATATAGATATAAACCAGATAAAAGCGGATTATATCCTCGTTACACATGCGCACCAGGACCATACGCTGGATGTGGAGACCATAGCACAACAAACAGGAGCCATGGTTATTGCCAACTTCGAGGTAGCCAATCATTACGGAGACAAGGGGATAGACTTCCATCCGATGAACCACGGTGGTAGCTGGGATTTTGAATTCGGAAAAGTAAAATATGTCAATGCGATCCATACTTCTTCCTTCCCGGACGGTAGTTATGGCGGACAGCCCGGTGGGTTTATCATAGAGGGAGAACATAAAAATATTTACATCGCCGGAGACACAGCCCTTACCATGGACATGAAACTCATTCCCATGTATCTGAAACTCGACCTTGCTATTTTACCTATCGGGGATAATTTTACGATGGGTGTCGATGATGCCATCATAGCTTCCGATTTTGTGGAATGCGATAAGATTCTCGGCTATCACTTTGATACTTTCGGTTATATCGAAATAGATCATGAAGAAGCTAAACGAAAATTTTTTGATAAAGGAAAAGATCTGATGTTGCTTTCCATAGGGGAAAGTATAGAGCTTTAGAGTTATGAACAATAAATGAAAGCATCCTACCGGAAGTATATACTTCAGTTTAAAAGGCCCAGCGGGACTTCAAGGGGAATTCTGAATGAAAAGGAAACCTGGTTTATTTTATTGGAAGATAGCGGCAGAACAGGAATAGGGGAGTGTGGTATTCTCCGAAGCCTGAGTGCGGATGACAGGGAAGATTATGAAGAAAAGCTGAAATGGGCATGCGACAATGTGCATTTGGGAATAGATGATTTATACCGGGAACTGAAAGAATTTCCTTCTATCCAGTTCGGGCTGGAGCAGGCTTTTTTGTCCTTCCGATCGGAATCTCCGTTTCTTTTATACCCTTCCGCATTTACCAATAGTGAAGATTCCATATTTATAAATGGCCTGGTATGGATGGGGAGTAAAGATTTTATGCAGCAACAGATCCGGGAAAAAATTCAACAGGGATTTCGTTGCATTAAGATGAAGATCGGGGCTATAGATTTTGAAACCGAGCTGGAATTGCTTAAATCCGTACGCAGGGAATTTTCGTCTTCGGATATAGAGATAAGGGTCGATGCAAACGGAGCCTTTACTCCCGGCAATGCTTTGCAAAAACTCAACAGCTTATCCGAACTGGAATTACATTCCATAGAACAACCTATCCGGCCGGGACAATGGGAGGAAATGGCCGGTCTTTGTGCCAATACTTCTTTGCCGATAGCCCTGGATGAAGAGCTGATAGGTATTTTTGATCTTTCCGAAAAAAGAGATCTTTTAAAGACTATACAACCGCAATATGTAATTTTAAAACCGAGCCTTGTAGGAGGCTACCGGGGTAGTGAGGAGTGGATACAACTTGCCGAAGATTACAATGCCGGATGGTGGATTACAAGTGCTTTGGAAAGCAATATAGGCCTGAATGCTATTGCGCAGTGGACATACACCCTCCATAACACCATGCCCCAGGGACTGGGAACAGGAAGCCTCTATACAAACAACCTGGATAGTCCTCTGGAAGTAAACAACGGAACATTACAATACAATAAGGATAAGAACTGGGAAATTCAACTCTGAAAAATTAATATATGTATATAGAACAGGCATTTAAGGGAAAGCACGAATTATGGAGGTATATTCTCGGGGTTTTTGTGACTTTCGGGGGAAGTCAGGTTATAGGAAGTTTAGTATTAGGCGCGGCTATGGCTTATAAAGCGTTTACCGGAGGTAATGTAGGCCTGTCCAATCCTATGGATATTCTCACGATATACGACCCGAATATCATGCTCGTATTACTACTGGTTCCTTTCGCTTTAGGGCTGGGAGGGCTCTATCTCTGGATGAAACCGGTCCACGGATTGCCTTTTAAAGTATTGCATTCTGCCAGGCAGAAACTCGACTGGAAAAAAATATTCTTCTCTTTTGGCCTCTGGGGACTTATCAGCATTGTGTTCATATGGGTCGGATATTTCATTTCCCCCGAAGATTACCAATGGAATTTTAAATTGGTGCCTTTTGTTATCATGTGTATTATATCCATACTGCTGATACCATTGCAAACCAGTTTTGAAGAGTATATTTTCCGCGGATATTTAATGCAGGGGATAGGTGTATTTGCCAAAAACCGCTGGGTCCCTTTAGTAGCGACCTCCCTTATTTTCGGGTTCATGCATATTTTTAACCCGGAAATAGGGAAAATAGGATATGTGGCCCTGGTAGCTTATGTAGGTATAGGTTTTTTCCTGGGAATAATAACCCTTATGGATGAAGGGATTGAACTGGCGCTTGGCTTCCATGCCGCCAACAATCTCTTTATAGCGCTGTTTGTTACTGCCGACTGGACAGCTTTCCAGACGCATTCCGTATTAAAAGACCTGTCCGAACCTTCTGTAGGGTTTGAGATCTTCTTTCCCCTTATAGTGATTTATCCCGTATTAACACTCATTTTCGCCAGGAAATACGGCTGGAAGGGATGGAAGGATAAACTGTTTGGAAAAATAACGCCTCCGGCGCCGGAAGAATCCATACAAACTGAGATATAAATAGTAACTACAGATAAAAATCATGACAAACACACCCGTGTTGCCTGTAACATATAAGAACATTCACAATCGCTTTAAACTGAACGGCACCTATTTCAGCAGGGAGGATCTCAGTTTGGTGGCATATGATTTTATAAAAGAAGGAGAACCCTATCAAAAAGTTATCGGCAACTTTTTGCTGGATTGGCTGGACAACCGGGAAACTATTGCCGTTTATACTTCCGGTTCTACGGGGAAACCCAAGAAAATAGAATTAAGGAAACAGCATATGGTGAATTCGGCTATAGCCACGGGAGATTTTTTTGGAATTACAGTAGGAGATACCGCTTTATTGTGTTTACCGGCCGATTATATAGCCGGAAAGATGATGCTGGTGCGTGCTATGATCCTGGGATTGGAAATTGATATGGTTAAGCCATCGTCAAATCCGTTGGAAAGAACAAACAAAGAGTATGATTTTGTAGCTATGACCCCAATGCAGGTACAAAATTCTCTTTCCGGACTGGACCGTATTAAAACCCTGATCGTAGGAGGGGCCCCGATGTCCGTAGATTTAAAAAGAATGCTCGGAAAAACCACATGCGAAGTTTATGAAACCTACGGGATGACAGAAACCGTTACACATATCGCTGCGGGGAAAGTAAATCACCTGAATAACGGAGAACAGCCTTATTTTACCCTGTTACCAGGAGTCGGAATATCACTGGATGACAGAGGCTGTCTGGTGATAAACGCACCGGACATTTCGGATTTGACAATAACCACAAATGACCTGGTAGAACTGGTTTCCGAAAAAGAGTTCCGATGGTTGGGGAGATATGATAACCTAGTGAATTCCGGAGGAGTAAAACTGGTTCCGGAACAGATAGAGAAAAAAATAAAGAAAGTAATACCCGGACGGTTTTACCTGGCGGGAATTCCCGATGACGAACTCGGGGAAAAACTGGTTTTATTTGTGGAAGAGAAAACAAATCCTGGACTGGAAGCAAAAGAAATCCTCAGGAAAATATCCGGATTGGACTTATTGGATAAGTATGAAACCCCGAAAGAAGTCCGCCTGCTAAAAAACTTTAAAGAAACCAAAAGCGGAAAGGTACTAAGGCATAGAGATTTGTAATATGGCTTTCCCGTTAATGTGTAGATTATCCGTATTTGTGTTGTTTTGTACAAAATTCGGTTATATATTTGCACCGCTTTTAAGGAAAAGTAAAAATGGTCACGTAGCTCAGTTGGATAGAGCATCTGCCTTCTAAGCAGACGGTCCCAGGTTCGAATCCTGGCGTGATCACATAAGAGGTGCCAATACGGTGCCTCTTTTTGTTTTTGGGAATGTGCTTAATTCTTTTTTTTCGGATTCTCAATCTCAAAAAATTGGTATTTAAACTACTACTACGTTTTCAAATGCCGGAAGTACGTTCGTAATCTTACATTGGGTTTCCCAAAACAAAATCAATACCGTTTTTAATTTCATCTTTTCTTTTTCTAATTAGTTAATTGCTTCTAAAACTCGAAGCAGAGATCACTAATAATAGTAAAAAAAAACAAGGGTTTAAGTGATGATATTATCCGTATTTAGATTTATTAGTATGAATACAGGAAATATAATAATACCATGAATTTAACTCTTTTTAACGATTTTAGCGCTATTTATCTCCTTCATTGTTAATTAATAATCATTACAAGGTAATATTATGTTAAAATATGTTAATATAGTATTAATGACTCTATTATTTTAACAATATATTTACATCTGTGTATTAAAGACACTTAATTAATTTCCATCTCTCTTTGGATAGAAGATGTAAATCTTCAAAAAAATTATAAAGTGAATTCCGCGTGTTTTCACTTGGCTGACTAGTACCATAACCAATCTAAAACCAAAAGTATGACATGAAACAACTTTACAATTTATCAAAAACATTAGGAATGCTGATTTTACTGTTAAATCCTTTCTTCAGAGGGTTTGCGCAGGAAGAACCGATTACAGTAACCGGTCAGGTCATTTCCGGGGACGATCAGCAGCCGTTACCCGGAGTTACGGTTAAAGTAAAAGGAGTCACCAAGGGAACGACTACCGATTTTGACGGCAATTACGAATTAAGAATAGAACCGGAACAAAGCCTGGTCTTTTCCTATGTGGGTTTTAAGGCCGTGGAAATTCCTGTTAACGGAAGAACCATTGTGAACGTTATACTGCAGCAGGATCTACAGGAGTTGGATGAAACGGTGGTAGTGGGGTTCGGTACGCAAAAGAAAGCGAGCCTTGTAAGTTCCGTAACTACTATTAATCCCAAGGAACTCAAGGGCCCTACAAGTAACCTTACCACAATGATGGCCGGTAGAGTTTCCGGGATGATCGCTTATCAGCGGAGCGGAGAACCCGGAGCGGACAATTCCGATTTTTTTATTCGCGGACTGGGTTCCTTCGGTTCCGGTAAGGTAAATCCGTTGATCCTGATCGACGGGATAGAATCTTCTACCACGGATATGGCGCGCTTACAGCCGGACGATATTGATTCGTTTTCCGTACTAAAGGATGCCGCTGCTGCCGCTATATACGGGGCAAGAGGCGCCAACGGGGTAGTTCTGATCACCACCAAGTCCGGCGAAGCGGGTAAGGTCCGTTTTAAGTTCAGAGCGGAAAACAGGATTTCCTCCAATACGCGAAATTTCAGGTTTGCGGACAATATCACCTATATGAACCTGGCCAATGAAGCAGCATTGACCAGGGATCCGAATTCGGTATTGCCCTATACCCAGACCAAGATAGACCGTACCGCTGCAGGAGACGACCCCTTGTTGTATCCGAATAACAACTGGATAGACCAGTTGATCAAGGATTATACGGTTAATCAGGGATATAATCTCAGCGCGGCAGGTGGCGGAGAGCGGGCGCGATATTATGTAGCGGGAACCTATAATGTGGATAACGGGGTTCTGAAGGTGGATAACATCAATAATTTTAACAGCAACATTAAATTACGCAATTATTCCATCCGCTCCAATGTAGATGTTACCCTTACCGGTACTACAGAAGCTGCAGTAAGGCTCTACGGGCAATTCGACGATTATAACGGCCCGGCAGGGGGCGGGGGAGCTACATTTAGCCGCGCCATTTGGTCCAACCCGGTAAAATTCCCCGCGGTTTATCCTTCCGGGCTATTGCCCTACGTAGAACATCCTTTGTTCGGAGGGGCGGTAGCCGGGCAGGATGGTACGGGATTGCTTACGAATCCCTATGCTGAAATGGTCCGGGGGTACCAGGTATGGAAAAGGTCCAACATCCAGGCCCAGCTCGAACTAAAACAAGACCTGAATTCGATCACCGAAGGGCTTTCTGCCCGTGCCATGGGATACGTAAAGAGGATGTCCTATTTCCAGGTATCCCGGCAATATAATCCCTTTTATTATTCCTCCTCTTTAAATCCTATAGATAACAGCATTAATCTCAGGGTTCTCAATGACGGGGGAGCTAATTCCATAGGAACTCCCGGCAGCGAATACCTGGGATATGACGAAGGAGATAAAGAGATCGATTCGAGGATATACCTGGAAACTGCCATTAATTACAATCGAATATTCGGGGAAAAACACGCGGTATCGGGAATGCTTATCAATATAATTTCCAGCTATGAAACGGGTAATTCGGGTGATCTTCAGTCTTCTTTGGCCCACAGAAACCACGGCATTTCCGGGCGGTTTACATATAGTTATGACGATCGTTACCTGACCGAGTTCAATTTCGGATATAACGGTTCCGAACGCTTTGCCCAAAATCACCGGTACGGTTTTTTCCCTTCCTTCGGAATAGGATACCGTATATCCAATGAAAAGTTCTTTGAACCGCTGAAAAAGGTAGTCAATAACCTGAAATTAAGAGCGACTTATGGTTGGGTAGGAAACGATGCGATCGGGGACGATGAGGATCGTTTTTTCTATCTGTCCGATGTCAACCTTAATAATGCCTTATATGGGGCTAGCTTCGGAGAGACATTTAATTATTACAGGCCCGGGGTCTCCATTTCCAGGTATGCAAATACCCTGATCAGTTGGGAAAAGTCGGAGCAGATCAACATCGGTATGGATATCAATATGTTCAATAATTCCCTGGAAATTATCGTAGATGCCTTCCGGCAACGGAGGAGCAATATTTTACAGCAACGTTCCAATCTCGGTTCTACCATGGGATTGATGGTTATCCCCTCGGCCAATTTCGGGAAAGCGGAAAGCCAGGGAGTAGATGTATCCCTCAACTATAACAAGCAATTATCCCAGAACTGGTGGACCAGCCTGCGGGGCAATTTAACTTATGCCACCAGTAAAATAATAAAGTTTGACGAGAATATTTATCCCGAGAATATGCAATACCGCTACAGAAAAGGACAGTCCATATCCCGTCAATTCGGGTTTATAGCGGAACGGTTGTTTGTGGATGACGAAGAAGTTGCCAATTCACCTTCGCAGTTCGGCACCTATATGGGAGGAGATATCAAGTACAGGGACATGAACGGGGACGGGATGATCACTGCCAATGATATGGTTCCTATAGGGTATCCCACTACCCCGGAGATCGTTTACGGTTTTGGCGGCACTGTCGGTTTTAAGGATTTTGATTTCAGTGCTTTTTTCCAGGGAGTTGCCCGGACATCGTTCTTTATCCACTCGGGAAATATTTCTCCCTTTGTGCTGAATTATGATAATGATACCAACACCTATGCACAAAATGGCCTGTTGGGGGTAATTGCAGACAGTCACTGGTCTGAGGAAAACCGGGATGTATACGCATTCTGGCCGAGACTGAGCGATACTTTTATCGAGAATAATAATCGAACGTCAACCTGGTGGATGCGAAACGGGGCCTTCCTGCGGCTTAAAAATGTGGAGATCGGGTATAATGCCCCCGGTAAACTCCTGGATAAATACGGGATAAAAGGCTTCAGGGTTTACCTGAGCGGAACCAATCTTGCATTATGGAGCAAATTTAAGATGTGGGACCCGGAAATGGGAGGCAGTGGCCTGGGATACCCTATACAATCGGTCTATAACTTAGGGATATTACTCGATTTGTAATAGATGGCTTGCGCATAAAATAAACCATAAAATGAAATCATGAATATCAAATTATATAACCAGTCATATAAGAAATTAATGTGGGTGTCATTGGTCGCTCTATGCTGTGCCATACCATCCTGTAGTGATGATTTTCTGGATGTAGTTCCCGATAATGTATCCACTATCGAACACGCGTTTAAACTTAGGAACGAAGCGGAAAAATATTTGTTCACCTGTTATTCCTACCTTCCCAGGGACGGAGATGTGCACTACAATATAGGCATGCTCGCCGGCGATGAAATATGGATACCATACCAGAAACGGATCACCAGTCATGCCTTTGAAATTGCAAGGGGAAATCAGAGAAGATCAGACCCTTATATGAATGCCTGGCAAGGCAATTACCACGGAGGTGGGCCGGATGACCTTTACGGCCTGTATAAGGCGATACGGCACTGTAATATTTTTTTGGAAAATGTACGGAATACCGATAATGTTCCCGACCTGCGGGATGATGAGAGGAAACGATGGCTGGGAGAAGTCGAATTTCTCAAGGCATACTATCACTTTTATTTGCTCCGGATGTACGGACCGATACCCATTATCGATGAAAATCTCCCTATAGATGCAGCAGAAGAAGAAGTGAATGTAAAAAGACAACCGGTAGACGAATGTGTGGATTATATAGCTGCTCTGCTGGACAGTGCAGCCGAAAAACTTCCGGAAAGCATCACAGACCGCAATCTTGAACTGGGGCGCATCACCAAACCCATTGCTCTGGGTATAAAAGCAAAATTATTATTAATGGCAGCCAGCCCCCTGTTTAACGGGAATCCTGATTTTTCGGGTTTTACGGATAATGACGGTACCCCTTTATTTAATCCTGGCGTAGACGAAACAAAATGGCAAAGAGCGGCAGATGCAGCCCTGGAAGCCATTCGGTCTGCCGAAGGGGCCGGGCACAGTCTCTACAAATTTCCCGGATCATCGTTTTCACTTTCCGATACGACCATGACCCAGATGAGTATACGGCAGGCCATATGTGAGCGCTGGAACCCCGAACATATCTGGGCTAATTCCAATAGCCTCACCGGAAGTTTACAACTCTTTAGTATGGCTCCCCTGCATGTAGAGCACAATCATAACAATGCCACCAAAATACTTTCCCCTCCCTTAAAGATGGCAAGGTTGTTCTATACCCATAACGGGGTACCCGTAAACGAAGATAAAACGCTGGACTTTACAGAGGAAAAAAATCTTCGGGTAGCGACACATGACGAAAGGTTTTATATCGAGGAAGGTTTTGAAACAGCCAGACTGAATTTCGACCGGGAACCCCGATTTTATGCCTCTTTGTGTTTTGACGGGGGAACCTGGTACAAATATGACAGTCCTTCCAATTCCGATGAAGGCACATGGGTGTTGAGAGCGAAATATACCGATTATGGAGGGAGTAGTCACGCCTTTAATTTCAATGAAACGGGGTACTACATCAAGAAACTGGTAGACTGGAACCAATCGACGAGCGAATCGGGGGTTTCCTATAAGACATATGCATGGCCACAGTTGCGCCTTGCAGAGGTCTACCTGATGTATGCCGAAGCCCTGAACGAAACAAGCGGCCCTTCCCCGGCAGTCTATGAATATCTCGATAAGATCCGGGAAAGAGCAGGACTTGAAGGAATAGTAGAGTCCTGGGAAAATTATTCGGTAAACCCCTCCAAGTATGCTTCTAAAGAGGGACTCAGGGAGATCATACACCACGAACGCCTCATCGAACTCGCTTTTGAAGGACACCGTTTCTGGGACCTTCGTCGGTGGAAAAAAGCGGTAGAGACGCTGAACGCACCCATAACAGGATGGAATATAAAGGGAGAAGACTCCAATTCCTACTACCAGGTTCGGACCATTTACCAGCAGCAATTCATCGCTCCCCGCGATTATTTCTGGCCGATAGGGGAAAATGCCATTATACAGAACCCCAACCTGGTGCAAAATCCCGGATGGTAAAGATGTCCAATCATAAAACACACAGACAATGAAAAAGTTAATAAAAAATGGTTTGGCAACGGGTATATTCAAGATGTCCCTTCTCATCATCACCGGGAGTTTTACCGTTGCCTGCAGCGACTCCGACACCCAGGAACCCCTGGAAAATAACCCGGAGGCCCCGGGAGTAGTACACAATATTAAGGTGGAAAACCAGCGGGGAAAGGCCCGGATCACTTATGCGCTTCCTGACGACCGGGACCTGTTATATGTCAAGGCAAAGTACACACTGCCTACAGGAAGGGAGATGGAAACCAAGGCTTCCTATTACGAAAATGCCCTTATCGTGGAAGGTTTTGCCGATACCCTGGAGCACGAGGTGAAATTATATGCCGTAAACCGTAGTGAAGTGGAATCGGAACCCGTTACTGCAATCGTAAAACCGTTGGAAGCACCCCTGTGGGATGTGTACAGGAGCCTCCATGTAGGAGCGGCTTTCGGAGGGGTATATGTCAATGCGGAGAATCCGTACAGGAGCGATGTGGCTGTCCTTATTATGCAGAAGAACGAAAATGACGATTGGGAGATCCATCCTAATAGCATCTATACCTCTACCGATAATATTTCACATTCCGTACGCGGAATGGACACCTTAAAACAGGACTTTGCCTTTACGGTAAGAGACCGGTGGCTCAATTATTCGGATACTTTATACACCAGTATATCTCCCCTGTATGAAACGGCCATTCCCAAGTCCGGGTACAATGGAATGCACCTTCCCGGGGATGCTCCAAGGCATGCCTCTACACCGATGACCGGGATGTGGGATGGCAATATTATGCACTGGCCAGGAATATATATGACCCAGGCAGTCCATCCCGGCGAACATGTTATAACCTTCGATGTAGGGCAATTGGCCAAGCTGAGCCGTATTGTTATATGGGACTATCCCGAGTATTACAACGGGCGTACCTATTATTACCTGCATTGTATGTACCGGTTTGAAGTATGGGGGTCAGACGATCCTCCTGCCGATGGTAGTTTTAACAACTGGCACCTGCTGGGCACCTACCAGGAAGTAAAACCTTCGGGACTTCCCTACGGTGAACAGAACGACGAAGATTATCGTCTCGCCAATGAAGGCTTCAGCTGGGAATTTGATATCAATGTCCCCAAAGTAAGGTATCTGAGGATCAAGTGTCTCAGAAACTGGGGAGGAAGTACAAACCTCGCCATCGGAGAAGTTCAGGTATATGGCGACCCGAGGTAAAAAAAGAAACAAAACATAAAAATAAAATAATGAATAGGAATAATATAAAAACAGGCTTATACGGAATTGTCCTTTGCTTTTTTGCCGTATTGTCATGTTCCGAGATGGACGATTACAAAGAATATGTCCGCGACGGGGAAATTTCATATACCGGTAAGATAGATTCCCTGAAAATATATTCCGGAAGGAACAGGGTACGTGTAGAAGGGCTGTTCAAAGCGGACCCGAAGATCACCGAGTGCCGTATTTACTGGAATGACCGGGCAGATTCCCTGGTGATTCCGGTAACGAAAACAGCAAATCTGGACACGCTTCGTACACTTATAGAAGGACTGGACGAGAACATCTACAATTTTGAGATAAGAACATACGATCAGCTAGGCAACAGTTCGGTGCCGGTATATGCGACAGGAACCGCTTACGGACAGCGTTACCAGGCTTCTCTGATTAACAGGCCCGTAAATAAGAGCGATTTATACGCAGGAGATCTTACTGCTACCGTAGCGTATGCCGGTATGGACCTTACCAGTGGTGTTTTCGCTACGGAAATAATATTCATGGACGGAAATGACGGGGAACACATATTAAGAGTTCCCATAGACAGCACCGGGGTGGAAATAGAAAATTATAAGATCGGCACCGAATATCAGTATCGCACCCTTTTTCTCCCCGATTCTACGAGTATAGATACATTTTATACCGATTATACTTCCATCGATCCCAATATAGTTTACCTGAAAAATTACGAGGCTCCTTTTGAAAGAGAATCTTTTTCGGGAAGATGGGGAATCCTGGCAAACTGGATTACCAATGATGCGGCCAAAAGTCATAATGGCTACGGAGGTACGGACACCAATACCGGTACGGCCTATTTTAACCTCGAATCGGGCTGGGGAACCCCCGAAATAGTGAACGGGAAGGTATACCAAACCGTTACGCTTTCTCCCGGAACGTATACATTTAAAGCCAACCTGAGACAGTCAGGCGGTGCAAACGACACCTGGAATGTAGGCCAGGGCGACCAGGCCTACCTGGTAGTAAGCGAAGGAGACGATCTTCCGGATGTCGATGTCATAGAAACTTCTTCTGCTACCCTGGGGCATGTCCGGGTTCTGCGTGATAACGACCCGGATGGCTTTAAGGTGGAATTTACAATCACGGAAGAAAAACAAGTTTCCGTAGGCTACGCTACAACACAGCCAGGGGGCAACGTAAATGAACAATACCCGGGAACAGCGAACGGAAGACATTGCAATATACGTTCCTTTGAATTTTATAAAATGGATTAAACATGGATGTTCTGAAAAAATCAGCTTACTTTATTCTATTGTTTTGTTCGCTTTCGGCCTGTACGGATGACGATAAACAGGAGGAAACTGACTTGGGTGAGACCCCGGATGTACAGGCCGAAATTCCGGTATTAAAAACACTGGAGATAAGCAACGTAACCCTGAGCACGGCGACAGTAAAGGGAAGCGTTACAAACAACGGCGGGGCATCGGTTACCCGAAGGGGAATATGCTGGGACAGGACCGGAACCCCAACCGTGGATGTGGCATCCGCCGAGGCAGTGTCGGTACGGGCCTCCGGGGAGTTCTCGGCAAACCTGAACAACCTGGAAGAAAACAAGGAATACTATGTCCGGGCCTTTGCTGTCAATAATGCCGGGACAGGATATGGAGAAACCCTGAGTTTTGTTACCGGGAAAAACCAGGAACCCGTACAGCCCATTGTTTTTCTGGACTCTACCTCTTTTGAAAGTCCTGAAAAGTTTACGGAGCATTGGAATATGTTTTACCCCTGGGGGACGGACCACAACGGTTCCGCCCGTATGTATGAAGACCAGGTGACCCTGGAACCGGACGGAGTTTTACGGATGGAGGCAAACCGTGTCTATGAGGATGAAGGGAACAGTACGGCGGACCCGTGGTTGAAAATACGGTACCATTCCGGCGCCATTCATTTCAAGGAGCATATTGTCGTAAACGATTCTCTGCCCTCCTGGGAAATAAGCGGGGATTTTCAGGTGCCTACAATGGTAGGTTCCTGGCCGGCTTTCTGGATTACAGGCGCCTGGAGCTGGCCACCCGAGATAGACATTATGGAGTTTAAAGGAAATAATACTAACTGGCAAAATACGGTTACCGGTCCCGATTGGCAGAACACCTCCTGGCAAACGACTAAGACCACGGTGTCCGATGCAGGAGGATGGCATAACTATAAACTGATTATGAATAAGATCTCCGCCACAGATGTGGATATAGAGCTGTTTATAGATAATGATCATAAAGCTACACATACTGCGGACTTTGTAGGCAAACCGTTCTGGTTGATAATCAATATGCAGATGGAAGGGGCCAGTGGCAGTCCCGGCCCCGAACATGCCGGATACAGGGCCCGGAACATTTATGTAGCCGCCACACCTGCTACAATGCCTTGAAAATAATACTATTGAGATTTCCTTAAATCATATATTAATTATTTAACCTAAATCTTTACGCATGAAAAACACAAACAAATTTTGCGCAATCTTTCTCGCTTTTGCACTGGCATGCAGCGAGGATAATCAAACCTTAGAAGCGGTTGATAATAAGTCAGCCGAAAATATCCCGGGAGAAGTTCCGGAGCTTCAGACCTCGGAAATTAACAATATTACCATAACCACGGCAATAGTCCGGGGAACCATTCTCAAAGACGGGAGTTCCCCCGTAACCGAAAGAGGGGTGTGCTGGGGTGTGGAAAGCTCTCCCGTGAAAGAAGGCCGGAGTGCGGAAGCCTCATCGGTGAAGGCCGGAGGCGAATTTACGGTAAATATCGGGGAACTGCAGGACAATACCACCTACTATGTTCGCGCCTATGCCGTCAACAGTACGGGTACAGCCTATGGGGAAGAGCGTTCGTTTATGACCCAGACCGCAGACCTCCCTGTTGTCCTTACGGAACAACGCCATGTTACGGGAGCGGAAACAGTTTTTGTACGAGCAGAAGTTATTTCCGACAACGGGTTTGCAGTGACCGAAAGAGGAGTGTGCTGGAGTGAAAACCCCGATGCTACCGTCGAAGACGAAAAAATCTCCGCAGGGGAAGGACTCGGAAGTTTTATGAGCCGGGTAAATGACCTGGACCCGGATACGATTTATTACCTGAGGTCATATGCAACCAATTCCAAGGGAACAGCTTACGGAGATGAAATAGAGGTACGGACCATACCACGGGGTAACGTAACCTACACGTTTCACAAGGAATCTGACCCCTCGGGAGAATTGCTCGAACACTACCAGAGGATAGAGGCTGCTATGGAAAGCGCGGTGGATTACTACAATAATTTCACCTCCATACAAAAAGTACTCAATGTATATTACAATCCGGGAGTCCCTACGGCCGACGGGCATATAAACGGTACCATCCGTATAGGTTCCAACGCCGGATATCAGAGAACCGGAACAGCCATGCATGAGATAATGCACACCGTAGGAGTAGGACAGCATTGGAAATGGAACGAACTTATTTCCGGAGGAATATACCAGGGAGAAAGAGCTACCGAAATACTGCGGTTTATGGAAGGGGACGAAGATACGGTTGTAAAAGGAGATGGCCTGCATTTCTGGCCATATGGCATTAACGGCGCTCATGAAGACACGGGAAATGATATGCTCTATACAACCCATGCCCTGATTTTACAGGGAATGAAGAAAGACGGGTTACCGAGTAATTAATTAAGAGTTCTTCACAAGATAAAAGCTTCCTGTTTCCGGGAAGCTTTTCTTGGTTTTATATAATGGGTGGATATGGATGATTTTGGTGTTTTAAGCATCCTGCCAGCTTAGATAATATATTTAGCAATCGGCAATCGCCTTACCCGCTTTCCGCAGGCGTGATAAACGGCGTTGACCATAGCTGCGGCGGCAGGGCCCTGTGCAGCTTCCCCGGCGCCCAGTGGCGGTGCATCCGGACGGTCTATAATGGTAACGTCAACCTCCGGGACTTCATTAAAGCGAAAAATAGGGTAGGAGTTCCAGTCCCTGCTGGTGATCTGTTCCGTATTAAAGGTCACTTCCTCTTTCAGGGTCCAGCTTGCCGATTGTATCATACCGCCTTCCGTCTGGTTTTTCAGTCCGTCCGGGTTAATGGTTTCTCCCGCATCGATAACGCTCCACATTTTTTGCAGGACTACCCGGTTATCTTTATCCACGGCAACCCTGGCAGCCACCGCGCAATAAGCGGCAGTATTCTTATAGCGGGAAAAAGCAATACCCATGCCCGTACCTTCCGGGTGGGTTTCTGCCGAAGTCCGTTCCCGGAGTTTTTGCAAGACATCGCGGGCACGGGGATCGTCCAGGTGCATCAGGCGGAATTCATACGGGTCTTTCCCGGCATGGCCGGCAAGTTCATCCATAAAACACTCTATGGCGAACAAGTTGGCATAGGCGCCTAATGCCCGTAAAGCCGATACACGAAGCGGTCCCTTAAAAAAATGCGCATGTATCTTCTGGTTGGGGATCTGGTAATACGGTTCCGCATTCCGGTACCCGCCGCCGACAAAACCCGGGGAGTTGTCCGTCAAGTTTTTTTTAAGGTACCATGCTGGCAATAGTCTTCCGGGGTTACCTCCGGGCCGGGTACTGTGCGTATCAGACCACAGGTCGTATTCCCAGTGAGTAATACGTCCCTCCGTACTCAGCAGGGCCTTGTTTTCCAGTATCATGGCGCTGCCATAAGGTTCCCAGGCGTGTTCTTCCTGCCGGGACCATTGCAGCCGGATGTGTTTGCCGGGATACGCGCGGGCGAGAAGCGCCACATCCGCGGCCACATCGTCCGCCCCGTTATGGCCGTAACACCCTGCTCCCGGCACACCCTGTACATGAATGTTTTCCTGCGGCATATTCATCAGGCCGCTAAGCGTTTCCCGTAGCGGGAATACGCCCTGGCTGTGTGTCCATATGAATAATTGATCTTCTTTATAAAGCCCCAGGGCACAGGATGGCCCTATGGCGCCGTGCATAATATACGGTTTAAAGTAAGAAGCCGATATCCATTCCTTTTCCGCAGTATCCCCGGCAAAATTTCCCTTGTTCACCACGGTTTCATCTTCGGTAGGGAGAGATTTCAGGTATTCCGGTAATTTTTTATCCGCTATTTCCGGCAGGGGTTCAGATATTGTCCACCTGGCATTTTGCTGCAAATATTCCTGGGCCTTGATTACCGTGTATTCATCCCGGGAAAGAACAGCAAGGAAACTGCCGTCCCTTACGATTTTCAACAACTTCGGAAATTCTTTCCCCGTCGCCTCCTCATCTATCGATTTGAGTTTTGCCTTATACGACGGCGGACGCACCACACGGGCATGTACCATGGCCGGAAAGCGCATATTATGTACAAATACAGGCTGCGCCGTGGCCATAAAGTAAATATCCTTACGGGCTACGGGCTTGCCTATAACACGACGTTCCTTACGGGGTTTTAGCTGTACGGGCAGCCGTACCACGTCTTCAATCTGCCGCCCGTCCAGTACCTCGCTGAAAGATATACCCGTACTGTTTTTATCCGTCCCTATGCGGCCATCGGAGATCCAAAGATCGGCTATGGAGGCGTTCAGGCGAGGAGCGGCGAGTTCCAGTATCTTTTGCCTGGCATAAGCTGCCGCATAACGGACGGACATGGCGCTGCCTTCTATAGAACCACTGCCGGAAGTATAGCCCTCGTTAGGAGTACGGTCCGTATCTGCAATAACCACCTGTACCTTATCCATCTCCATGTACAACTCTTCCGCAGCTACCTGTGCCACTGCCGTACGAATACCCTGGCCTATTTCTATTTTTCCGGTGAATACCCGCAGGCTACCGTCCGGTAGTATCTCAAGCCAGGCATTTACCGAAGCATGGCGGCGAAGTCCGCGGGGAAGTTCCTGTACCGGGGAAAGTACATCCGGAAATGCGGAAACCGCCCCCAGGGTAAAACCAATGGTCAGGCAACCGGTGGTTTTGATAAAGTTTCTTCGGGTCTGTACGGTCATAATAGTAGTGTTTTTTTAGTTCACGGATTTTGTAGTTTCGGAGTCCGGAAGTATGGAGCAGCGTAACGGAACGGAGGTCCGTCCTCTTTATAATTCCGTTTTTTTGATAGCCCGTATCATCCTGGCCTGCACACCGCAGCGGCAAAGTACTCTTTGCATACCGCTCCGTATTTCCTCGTCATTCGGCTTCGGATTGTTCCGCAACAAGGCCACTGCAGCTATGATAGCGCCATTCAGGCAATAACCGCATTGTGCTGCCTGTTCCTCAGCAAAAGCTTTCTGAACGGGGTGAAGGGAATTCGTATCCGGGTCAAGGCCTTCCAGCGTGGTGATCTCCGCTTCCGTAACCGCCTGCACCGGTATGCTGCAACTGGGCACGGCATTGCCGTCCATCAGCACCATACACGCCCCGCACTGCGCCAGTCCGCAACCAAACCTGGGACCGTTGAGTTCCAGGATGTCCCGCAACACGTACAGTAGCGGTGTGGCAGGATCGGCCTCGACAATATGGGCCTTACGGTTGACGGATATTCGGAATGTAGCTGTATTCATGGGTAGTGTTTTGATAACAAGAGAACTACATGTTTGTCTCTTTTCCTATAAATATAAAGAAAAGTTGATGAGCAGTAAAACAGACGTGTTTTTTTAACAGGGTTTTACAGCCGTTTAAATCCTCTTATAAGCCGTGCAGGAAACCGCAAAACCCGATTAAAAAAGAGCGCATTCTATTTGTACCCCACGAAAAAAAATAGCTACCTTTCGTAAAAAATACAATGATACACTCAAGGGAACTCCAGGAAACCGAATACCATTCTTATTACAGCAACTACATCCTCGCCCTGGATGAGACGGAACTGCTTGGCGCATTCAAAAGTACCGAAGCGGAGCTGCTCGATTTTATCCGCGATCTGCCCGAAGACAGGCTGTTGTACCGTTATGCCGAAGGAAAATGGACCGTGGCCGAAGTGCTGCAACACATTATAGATACGGAACGGATATTGGCTTACAGGGCCCTGTGCTTTGCCCGCAACGACAAAACCGATCTCCCCGGATTTGAGCAGGACGATTACGTACCGTACTCCAACGCCCACAACCGGACCAAAGAAGAACTGAAGGTCGATATGAAAGCAACCCGGCTGAATTCGGTATCACTTTTTCACACCTTTACCAATGAAATGCTGATGCGCTCCGGTACCGTAAGCGGTAACCAATTGTCTGTACGTGCTCTTGGCTTTATCATCTCCGGACACTTAAAGCACCACCTGAGAATACTAAACGAGCGGTATTTATAGTTGGTCAGTTAGTGAATTGGAGAGTTTGGAGGAGTATATACTAATATAGCCCACCCAGAGATAGATAATAAAGATTTATCAACGTATCCATATCTTTAAATTCCCCCCCGGGAGAAATACACCATATAGAAGATAAAAAGTCTCTCCCCTCCAGGGGAGATGCCGCAGGCAGAAGGGTGTCCTTCTTCCCTCAACCCAACAAAATCCCCCATTCACTCCCCCCATCTCCCGGGACTACATATTTTTTTGTTAGGTTTTGTTATTCATGTAAGATTTTTTGTTAGTTTTAACATAACATTAACCCTTAATCTTACATTACAATGAAAACAAAACCTTCAATTATGCTAAGGCTGATGATAGCCTTATTGGCGCTGACTATGTATAGCTGCCAGAACGACACCACAGAATTACCGGATGAAGCTGTACAGGAGCAACAGACTACGGAAGACCTGAAAAGCGAACTTACCCCGCTGTCTACCCAGGATTTGCCGGAAGCGGTAAAAGAACAACTGGAACTGACCCGTCAGAACCTGGCTAAATATTTGCCAAACGATCTGCAAATTATGGGTATTGAGCTACTGGGAAGTGTTACCACCGAAAAAGGCGTGGAATTATCTCACCGTACGGTAAAAGACAAAGCCAATGTTATAGCTTATGGCAATATTACCGATCCTGTTTCCGTGCAAATAGACCCTATGGAAAGCCTGTATTCCGGTAAGGGACTGGCAGATACGCAAAGCAGGGTAGAAGAGGCTGCTAAAGAAGAAATAAAGTCCGGCGACAACGTCATGCAGATCACCTGGAAAAGGGGAGAAGCCATCTACAAGACCCAATGCTTCTATCGCGATTCCGGAATTGTATGGGACAATATTCTCAGCGGACTGGTCATGATCGATAAAGACGGGGAGACCGAAACTTCGGAAGAAGCTTCTTCCGGAAAAGAGGAAGATATTCAGGCCAGGACTTATAGCAAGTGGTACAAACGCTGGTGGACGGCTAATTGGCTGTGGGGTTCCAAACGGGGAGAAATGGGGTATAAGATCACTATCTATTATTCTTCCGGAAGGGTTTCCAATACGGATGTAAGCGACTGGGGTTATATTTCTCTCGGAAAAGCAAAGAGTTACAGCAAGATCACCAAAAACTCCGGGGCCTATGGTAAGTGCCAGTACGCCCTGGGCCTGTGTACACCAACGGGATCGCTCAGCTTTAGCTCCAGCAAGTTTAAAGTATCTTTCTCCGGGTTGGGAAGTAATGTCGTAGCCAACGGCAGCAAGTCTTTATACCCGTAAACGGATAATTACCGCATACGGTTTACATATTTAAGCCATGGATACACGAATGTTTTTGTGTATCCATGGCTTTGTTTTTTGGTAATTTACAGAAGGTACGGATGCTGTCCGGCAATAAAAAACTCCTGACGGTATTTCAGGAGTTTTTGTTGTGTTTCTCTATTCTTCGTCTTCTTCCGGATCGTCCGGAATATCTACGGAACTGTTTACATCCCCGGAGTCGAAGTCGTCTTCATCCTCGTCAAAGTTCTCCATGGTATTTGCCAGCCTGGTACTTACTTTTACCAGGTAAACCGCATCATTGGTACGCACTTCCAGTGCTTCCACGGTCTCGTTATTGGCATTCTTAAACTTTATAATGTCGTCATCACCATAACCGTCGGGGTACTTTTCTACCAACAGGGTGAGGATTTCATTGGTAAGTTTCTTATAATCAACTATTACGCGTTTCATACGGGGGAATTGTTAATACTGGCCTAAAAATAAATCAAAATGAATATTGTATGCAAGTTATTTTTTTTCTCATTTTACATATCTAACAAATATGCAAAAATAAGCGGGGCTACTATCGTGGCATCAGATTCTATAATGAACTTAGGCGTGTCTATGTCCAGCTTACCCCAGGTAATCTTTTCGTTGGGGACCGCACCGGAATAGGAACCATAGCTGGTTGTGGAATCGGATATCTGGCAGAAATAGCTCCAGAAGGGGACATCGTGCATTTCCATATCCTGGTAAAGCATGGGTACGACACAAATAGGGAAATCCCCGGCGATACCACCACCAATCTGGAAGAACCCAACGCCTTTCCCGGAATTCTTGCCGTACCAGTCCGCCAGGAAGGCCATATACTCGATACCGCTTTTCATGGTAGACGCTTTCAGTTCGCCTTTAATGATGTAGGAAGCGAAGATATTACCCATAGTGCTGTCTTCCCATCCGGGGACTACTATCGGCAGGTTTTTCTCCGCAGCAGCGTACATCCACGAATCTTTGAGGTCTATTTCGTAATATTCTTCCAAAGCGCCGGAAAGCAAAAGCTTGTACATGTATTCGTGGGGAAAATAACGCTCTCCCTTGTCCTCGGCATCTTTCCATATTTTATAGATGTGTTTTTGCAGGCGGCGGAAGGCCTCTTCTTCGGGGATACAGGTATCGGTAACCCGGTTGAGCCCTTTTTCGAGCAGTTCCCATTCCTCTTTCGGGGTGAGGTCGCGATAGTTGGGCACTCTTTTGTAATGAGAATGTGCAACGAGGTTCATCAGGTCTTCTTCGAGGTTGGCCCCGGTGCAGGAAATGATCTGTACTTTGTCTTTGCGGATCATTTCGGCAAAGATCTTGCCCAGTTCGGCAGTACTCATGGCCCCGGCCAGGGTAACCATCATCTTGGCGCCGTTCTCCAGCTGCTGTTCGTAGGCTTTGGCAGCATCTACGAGGGCGGCCGCGTTGAAGTGCAGGTAATATTTTTCTATAAAGTTTGAAATAGCTCCCTTCATTGTTTTTCTTTTTTATAATTTTTTGGAGGCCCTCCCGTGATAAGAGGGAGGACCTGTTTTTTTGTTTTTCCGAAGGGATGTTCTGTGGAGCATCTCTGCCGGGTGTAATAAAAATATAAAAATATTCTTACAAAACAATTAAATTAATCCTCGTCTTCATCATCGTCCTGCTTCCCGGTGTATTTGAATTTGTAGGCCAGCATTTTATAATATAATTTGGCTGCCAGGAAGTCGGAGGATTTTTCGTTTTCATCCGGACAAAGTTCCATGATATCAAATCCCACCACATTCTTTTTCTTAAATATTTTGCGGAGGAATTCCAGGGCTTCGTACCATAGCAGTCCACCCGGTTCCGGTGTGCCTGTTGAGGGCAGGACGGAGGGGTCAAAAGCATCGAGGTCTATGGTGATGAACACATTTCCGGTCATCTGGTGTACGGCATCGGTCATCCAGTCATTGTCATTGATGATCTCGTGTGCAAAATAAACCTGGTTCTCGTCCATGTTGTCCAGTTCGGCAACATCCATGCTTCGTATGCCCACCTGTATAAGATTGGTGTTCTGGCTGGCTTCGTACAAGGCACAGGCATGATTGCAGGCAGAACCTTCGTATTCTGGTCGCAGGTCGGCATGGGCATCTATCTGTACTACGGTAAGGTCTTCGAAACATTCGTTAAAGGCCCGGATAGTTCCGATGGAAACCGAATGTTCTCCCCCGAAAATAGTAACAAATTTATCCTGGTTGATATAACTTTTGGTAGTCCGGTATACGGTTTCGACCATCTTTTCCGGGGAAGCGTTCTCCGTAATGGGCGGGGCCAGGTATATCCCTTTTTTATAGGGTTCGGTACGTGTTTCTATATCAAACCATTCCATATTATCGGAGGCGTGCAAAAAAGCTTCGGGGCCTTTGTCGGCTCCTTTTTGCCAGGTGCTGGTACCATCATAAGGAACAGGGATCAATACTACCCTGGCATCGTCTATACGAGTGTATTTTTCAGGTATTCCGGCGTATGTTCTCTTGTTCATCGTATTTGTGTTTTTCCCGGGTGACGGCAGACGGGTAACGGGGCTCTGTTTTTAATCCCGACAGTCTTCCGGCATCGGTAATCTGTTTTTTTACTATTAATGTTGTTCGAAGGAAGATAACAGTGTATGTGGTTGTTTTTACATCCGTTTGTTCCCTGTGATCTATCCTTCGGAAATATACAGTTAATTTTCCTGGTCCGGATGTCCGCTTGTTGGCAGAAGGAAGATGTTGTCTCCCGGCACCCGGTTCATGCAGCGGTTAGCTTTCTTTTCTATTTTTCGTCATACCCCAAAATTTTAAGTAAGTCTTCTGCTCTCTGTTGCTCGGCAAATACTTCGGTGGTGATATTGCCGTCCTGGTCTCTATCTATTAATATGTGTTTTGGTGTAGGGATAAGGCAGTGTTGCAAACCGCCAAAACCTCCTATGGTCTCCTGGTATGCCCCGGTATTGAAAAAGCCTATGTACAGCGGTTTTGTCTTGCTGTACTTGGGCAGGTAAATGGCGTTCATGTTCTGCTCACTGTTGTAGTAGTCGTCACTATCGCAGGTGAGTCCGCCCAGGAGCACCCTTTCGTATTCATCGTTCCAGCGGTTTATGGCCAGCATAATAAAACGTTTGCTGATGGCCCAGGTATCCGGCAGGGTAGTGATAAAGGAAGAGTTTATCATGTTCCATTTTTCCCGGTCGTTCTGCTGTTTCTGGTAGAGGACCTCGTATATGGCCCCTCCGCTTTCACCCACGGTAAAACTGCCAAATTCGGTAAAGATATGCGGTACGGGCACATCGGCCTCTTCGCAGGAGATCTTTATCTGGTTAATGATCTCATCGATCATATACTGGTAGTCGTAATTGAAGGCGAGGGAATTCTTGGTAGGAAAACCTCCGCCTATGTTCAGACTATCCACGGTAGGGCAGATTTTTCGCAGTTGTACGTAAACTTTAAGGCACTTAAGGAGTTCGTTCCAGTAGTAAGCGGTGTCTCGTATACCGGTATTGATAAAAAAGTGCAGCATTTTCAGCGTGACTTTTTCATTGTCGGCTATGGCCCTGTTGTAAAACGGTATGATGTTTTTGTATCCTATACCAAGCCTGCTGGTGTAGAACTCAAATTTAGGCTCTTCCTCAGATGCTATACGTATTCCGATATCGAAATTACCGTCTATGTCCTCGCTGAGAAGGTCTATTTCCTCGTAATTATCGATAATGGGAATACATTTTTTATGCCCGCTGTTGATAAGGTCGGCAATGTTCTGCACATATTGTTCGCGTTTGAAACCGTTGCACAATACATAATGCTCTTTGGTGAGCTTTCCCTGTTTCATGAGGTTGTTCACGATATTAATATCAAAAGCGGAGGACGTTTCGATATGGATATCGTTTTTCAGTGCCTCGGTGAGCACGTGCTCAAAATGGGAGCTTTTGGTACAGTAACAATAGTGGTACTTACCGGAGTAATTATGTATTTCCATGGCTTTGTCAAACCATTTTTTTGCCTTTTGTATATTATTGGATATTTGCGGCAGGTATGTGAATTTCAGGGGAGCCCCGTATTTTTTCACCAATGCCATAAGGTCAATATCGTGAAACTTTAGCGAATCGTTATCGAGAGAGAATTCTTCCTGTGGAAAATAATAGGTTTGATCTATGAGATCTATGTATTTCGTTTTCATTCCTGAGCTTTTGTATTATAAAAATAAGGGTTGTTTTGTGGATAACAATATATAATATAAAAGCAAAATGATCAAATACGTAAAAACAGGGCATGGGTTACGGCAGATGCCCCGGAATATGAGTGAAGTTTAGATGTAATTACGGAAGTAAGCTTAAAAACCCGGTCGCTCCATTTGGGAACAGTATATGGCAACGACTTCCTCATTACCATACACCCGGGGTCATAAACAAGTTTCATTCTTATTCAGCCTAATCGGGTACAAAAATGTGCAAAAAAAATAAGTTGCCAAATAAGGACGTGTATTTTTTGAAAAAAAAATCACCTTATTTAATTCACTAAAAAACAGGGTTTTAAAAACATTTCCCCGTTCCTCCGGACATCTGCTGCTCTGTTACGGGTATTTCAGACCCGGAAAGTAAAGCCGTCAGACACTTTTTCCTCGTATTTTTCCTTGTCAAATTCATAGAGGAAAGAGCCTTTTCGGGAGGATGTCATATCCTTTTCCTTTAATTTCACCAGTACATCCATCTGCTTTATCTTTTTCTGGAAATTTCTTTTGTCCAGTTCGTCCCCGAGAATGACTTCGTAGAGCTTTTGCAGTTGCCGCATGGTAAACTTTTTGGGCAGTAGTTCAAAGCCAACGGGATTGGAAGATGTTCTGCGACGCAGGCGTCTAAGGGCTCTATCCAGCATTTGACTGTGGTCGAAGATTAAATCGGGCACTTCGGATATGGAAAACCACTGCGCGGAATGTTCATCCAGCAGTTTCGGATTGTGATCGTTGATATTAATAAGGGCGTAATAAGCGACGGATATGGTTCTTTCCACAGGGTCCCTGTCCACTTTACTGAAACCGTAAAGTTGTTCCATATACACATCGTTAAGACCGGTAAGCGTATGGAGTACGCGATTTGCGGCTTCGTCAAGAGTTTCGTTTTTCTTTAAAAAACCTCCCATTAACGACCATTTTCCCCTTTCCGGCTCAAACCCCCTTTTTATGAGGAGCAACTTGAGATTCTCTTCGTCAAAGCCAAAAATAATACAGTCCACAGCCACGAGGGCTTTGTCTTCTTGATTGTAGTTGTAATCCATTGTTAAGATTTGTTGATTCGATAAAATTAAGAACACTATACAAAGAGGGGAGAAACAGTTTTATGATGCACAGTTTTTGTAAGATATTATTTATGAACGGATAAATATACATTTAATTTCAGGAAAAACCAGAAACACCCCGAAATATTTTGATTTTCGGGATGTGATAAAGATGTAAATCCTCTTGTAAATTGTGTTGTTTGTAATTAGAAGATACTTTTTTTCGGGTTATAATTAGCATTTTAAGATTTTTTAGTTATTTTTACAAATGTAAAACATACACTTTTAACTTTTGATCTATGAAAACCAATACTATTATTCTATCCCTTGCTTTCGGCCTGTCCGCTCTGTGTTCGGAAGCCCAGCAGAAGGTTACCATTCATGCCGATAAAGGAGAGTATACCATAAGTAAACATATATATGGTCATTTTGCGGAACATCTCGGACGCTGTATTTACGATGGCTTTTATGTAGGAGAGGAAAACAAAACGGTTCCGAATACGGCCGGTGTAAGAAATGATATTGTCAAAGCACTTAAAGAACTGAATATACCAAACCTTCGCTGGCCCGGAGGATGCTTTGCGGATACCTACCACTGGAAAGACGGTATAGGCCCGAAGGAAGATCGTCCTACAATCGTGAACCGCTGGTGGGGAGGGGTAACCGAAGATAACAGCTTTGGGACACACGACTTTTTAAATATGTGTGAGCTCCTGGAAACAGAACCATACCTGTCCGGAAATGTGGGTAGCGGAACAGTACAGGAACTCATAGACTGGGTGCAGTACACCACCCACGATGGTAAAAGCCCTATGGCCGACCTGAGAAAAGAGAACGGAAGGGAAAAACCCTGGGATGTAAAATACTGGGGAATAGGAAATGAAGCATGGGGATGCGGTGGTAATATGACCCCGGAATATTATTCGGATGTTTACAGAAAATATTCAACTTTCCTGAGCGGATGGTCTAACGAATCCGGTATATTCCGTATTGCTTCCGGCGCTTCTGATGATGATTATAAATGGACGGAAGTGTTGATGAAGAATATTAAGCACAACCTTATAGAAGGAATGGCCCTGCATCATTACGCCGTAATAGACTGGAATGCCAAGGGATCTGCTTCTGCTTTCTCCGAAAAGCAGTATTTCGAAACTATGGAAAGTGCCCTGGAGATAGAAGAACTGGTTACCAAACACAGTGAAATAATGGACAAGTACGATCCGGATAACAAAATAGCCCTGGTCGTGGATGAGTGGGGAGGATGGTATGAAGTGGAACCTGATACAAACCCCGGATTCCTCTATCAGCAGAACACCATGCGCGATGTAATGATCGCCGGGACTACCCTTAATACCTTTAACAATCACGCCAGAAGGGTAAAAATGGCCAACCTGGCACAGACCGTAAACGTGCTCCAGGCCGTGATACTTACCGATGAGGAGAAAATGATACTTACCCCTACATACCACGTAATGAAAATGTACAGCGTGCACCAGGATGCCACATTGCTTCCGGTTGAATTTGACAATGCAGACTATACATACAACGGAAAAAACCTTCCGGCGCTTTCGGTATCCGCTTCCAGAGACAAGAACGGGGTGGTACACATTTCCCTGGTTAACATAGATCCTTCCAAACCACACACGCTCTCTCTGAATATAGACGGCGTGAACACGAAAGGGGCTACCGGAACCATACTTACCTCGGCTAAATTACAGGATCATAATACTTTTGATAATCCTGAAAAGATCGCCCCGAAGGCATTTAAGGATTTTTCCGGTAAAAAAGGAGAACTGGAAGTGAAGCTTCCCCCGTTTTCCGTGGTTGCTTTAGAATTGAAGTAATTATTTATGTGTGTATATTTAAAATGTTAAAAACAAGATGATAATATAATGAGTAAATATGTAATAGGGCTGGACTTCGGTACGGATTCGGTACGGGCCGTACTGGTAGACACCGCCAACGGGGAGACCCTGGAGAGCGAAGTGCATTGGTACGGACGATGGAAAGAAGGAAAGTACTGCAATGCTCCCGAAAACCGATTCCGGCAACATCCCCTGGACCATATAGAAGGTATGGAGTTTACGATCCGGACCGTAGTGAAAAGGTCCGGTGTAAAGCCGGAAGATGTTGCGGGTATATGTATAGACACCACCGGATCGTCACCCGTCCCCGTGGATAAAACCGGTAAAGCGCTTGCCCTTACTCCCGGTTTTGAAGAAAACCCGAACGCGATGATGGTGCTCTGGAAAGACCATACATCCATTAAAGAAGCAGCCGAAATAAATCACCTGGCCAGGAATTGGGGCGGGATCGATTATACCGAATACATAGGAGGCGTATATTCTTCCGAATGGTTCTGGGCCAAAATACTGCATATTGCCAGGGAAGACCATGTCGTCAAAGAAGCAGCGTGGTCATGGATGGAGCATTGCGACCAGATGACCTTTATTCTCACGGGGGAAAAAGACCAGGAATCCTTTAAACGAAGCCGGTGTGCCGCCGGTCATAAAGCCATGTGGCACGAAAGCTGGGGTGGTCTGCCCGAAGATGATTTCCTTTCCCGCCTGGACCCTTATCTTGCAGAAGTAAAGAACAACCTCTATACCAATACCTATACTTCCGATATGGCGGCCGGGAAGCTGAGTAAAGAATGGAGTGAAAAACTGGGACTTACGGAAAACACCGTAGTTGCCGTCGGGACTTTTGATGCCCATGCAGGCGCTGTTGGAGCAGGCGCGGAGGCTTTTTCCCTCGTTCGGGTAATGGGAACGTCTACCTGCGATATTATGGTAGCCCCGAAAGAGGTTATCGGGAACAATGCCGTAAAGGGAATTTGCGGACAGGTTGACGGTTCGGTAGTACCCGGATGGATCGGCCTGGAAGCCGGACAGTCTGCTTTCGGGGACCTGCTTGCCTGGTTTAAGGAAATCGTGTCCTGGCCCCTGGATCACCTGTTACCGGAAACCCAACTGATTTCGGAAGAAACCAGGAAGCAACTTCTGGAAGAAATAAAAAGTAAGATCATTCCAACCTTATCCGCACAGGCCGAAAAAATACCGGCGGAAGAAAGCGTTCCGCTGGCCCTGGACTGGATAAACGGCCGTCGCACACCTTTTGCCGATCAGGCCCTGAAAAGCGCGATAACCGGACTGAATCTGGGAACCAAAGCGCCGCATATTTTCCGTGCCCTTGTAGAGGCTATCTGTTTCGGTGCGAAGAAGATCGTGGATCGCTTCGAAGATGAAGGGGTAGAGATAAAATCGGTTGTAGGTATCGGCGGTGTGGCAAAAAAGGCGCCTTTTGTGATGCAAACCCTTGCCGATGTGCTGAACAGGCCCATACGTATTGCCGTTTCAGATCAGGCGCCGGCGCTTGGGGCCGCTATTTATGCCGCAGTTGCCGCCGGAGTTTATTCCACCGTGGAAGAAGCGGTAAAAGCGATGGGAAGCCCTATGGAAAAAACATATGAGCCCGGCGCGGAAATGGTGGAAGCTTATAAAGAGAAGTATTCCCGTTACGAAGCCCTGGCCGGATTCATAGAAGAGAGCACACATAAAAAGAACAATGTAAAAGCAACATCCGATGTCTGAATACAAGGAAATAAAAGAAGTGTGTTACCGGGCCAATATGCAGTTGCCCGAACTGGGACTGGTGGTGTATACCTTCGGTAACGTAAGCTGTGTGGACCGGGATAAAAAGGTTTTTGCCATAAAGCCCAGCGGCGTACCCTATGCCGACCTTTCTCCGGAAGACATGGTCATTGTGGATTTTGACAATAATATCATAGAAGGAAAAATGCGTCCCTCATCCGATACCAAAACCCACGCCTATTTATATAAGATATGGGAAGACATAGGCAGTATAGTACACACCCATGCCACCTATTCCGTGGCCTGGGCACAGGCACAGATGGATATTCCTATCTTCGGGACGACCCATGCGGATCACCTGACTACCGATATACCTTGCGCCCCGCCTATGAAAGACGAATATATTCAAGGCAACTACGAACACATGACCGGTAAACAGATTGTGGATTGTTTTGAAGAAAAAGGACTTTCCCACACGGAAGTAGAGATGGTATTACTGGGAAATCACGGCCCGTTTGCCTGGGGAAAAAATGCGGATAAGGCAGTGTACAACAGTAAAGTATTGGAAGAACTGGCCAAAATGGCCTATCTGACCTTGCAGATCAATCCGTCCGCACCCAGGTTAAAAGATACCCTCATACAAAAACACTACAACCGTAAACACGGTAAGGATGCCTATTACGGACAATGAACTCGTCGTTCAATAAAAAGATCAAAAAAAATAAAATAATAATCAGGATAACGAATAGAAAAATATGACAAATCTGAACGATCACGAAGTGTGGTTCGTCACCGGGAGCCAGCACTTGTACGGGGAAGAAACACTACAAAACGTTGCAAGGCACTCGGAGGAAATAGCCGGGTACTTGAACAACAGCAGTGAAATACCCGTAGATGTGGTATTCAAACCTACCGTCACCACACCGGAGCAGATAGCGGCAGTTTGCCGTGAAGCCAACGTGACCGACCGGTGTGTAGGCGTAGTTGTGTGGATGCACACTTTTTCGCCCGCAAAAATGTGGATTAAAGGACTTCAGCTATTAAGTAAACCCATGTGCCACCTGCATACCCAGTATAACGCGGGAATCCCCTGGGATGCTATAGATATGGATTTTATGAATGAAAATCAGTCCGCGCACGGTGGAAGGGAATTCGGGTTTATGGTTAGCAGGTTACGTAAAAACCGTAAGGTAATCACAGGACACTGGAAAGAGGAAAAGGTGCAGAAAAAACTCGGTGTATGGACCCGTGTTGCCGTGGGATGGCATGTATTCCAAAGTGCCAAAATAGCCAGGATAGGAGATAATATGCGCCATGTTGCCGTTACAGAAGGAGATAAAGTGGAAGCCCAGATGCGCTTCGGTTTTTCCGTAAATGGCTATGGCATAGGAGACGTGGTAGAATACCTGAATGCCGTTACCGACAAGCAGGTGGAAGACCTCCTGGCGGTTTATAAAGAACAATACCGTACCGATCACCCCGCATTTAACCAGGCTTCCGTTAAAGACTCTGCCCGTATAGAACTCGGGTTAAGGGCTTTCCTGGAAGAGGGCGGTTTTGGAGGATATACCAATACCTTCGAAGATCTTCACGGTTTTAAGCAACTTCCCGGTATCGCCACGCAAAGGCTTATGGCCGATGGCTACGGATACGGGGGAGAAGGCGACTGGAAAACCGCGGCTTTACTCCATACCATGAAAGTAATGACCCAGGGACTGGAAGGCGGAACTTCCTTTATGGAAGATTACACTTATGATTTCCGCGAGGAAGGTTCCCGCGTACTCGGATCGCATATGCTGGAGATATGTCCGTCCATAGCATCCGAAAAGCCGAAACTGGAAGTACATCCGCTGTCCATCGGAGGGAAAGAAGATCCGGCAAGACTGGTATTTAACGTCGGAGCCGGCCCGGCAATAAATGTGGCTCTGATGGATATGGGCAACAGGTTTCGCCTGGTTGTGAACGAAGTACAGACCGTAGAACCGGAACACGACCTGCCCAAACTTCCCGTAGCCCGGGCATTGTGGAAACCCGAACCCGACCTGGAAACCGCGGCATCCGCATGGATACTGGCCGGGGGATCGCACCATACGGTGTACAGCAAGGCTGCTACTACCGAATTTATGGAAGACTTTGCCGAGATGGCGGGAGTGGAGCTATTGCCCATAGACAAGAACACTATTGTCCGGGATTTTAAGGAAAAGTTACGGTGGAATGAAGTATATTACCACTTGTTTCAAAACAATATGTAACTAAAGAACGGAGACCGGTAAGGAGTCATAGCAGCGCTTACCGGTCTCTGTTCGTAAAAATCTATTTTATGAAAACCCATTATTTAGCTGTGGTATTCTTTGCCTTAGTGGCGTGCAATACCAAACAGAAAAAACAGGCCGAACCACAGGAAAACAAGGTAGTCGAAAAGGAACAACCTTCTGCATCCGTTACCAGTGAAAAGTTCGGTACGTTGCCCGATGGCGGAGAGGTGGAACGCTTTACACTTACCAATGCCAACGGGCTGCAAATGAAAGTCATTACCTATGGCGGAATCATCACCTCGCTGACCACTCCGGACAGGGACGGAAAACAGGCGGATATTGTACTCGGGTTCGATACACTGGAAGGTTACCTGCAGGAAGTACCTTATTTCGGAGCCCTGATAGGGAGGTATGGAAACCGTATCGCCAATGGTAAATTTACCCTGGACGGAAAGGAATACACCCTGGCCAAAAACGACGGTCCGAATCACCTGCACGGTGGTAACAAGGGATTTGATAAAGTCCTCTGGACCGCTTCCGAAGAGACAGCAAAGAACGGGGCCGCACTGAAATTGCAATACCAAAGCAAGGATATGGAAGAGGGATATCCTGGTAACCTGAACGTGACCGTAGTGTACACCCTTACCAATGAGGATGAACTGAAAGTAGAGTACAGCGCGACTACCGATAAAAAGACGGTATTAAACCTGACTCAGCATTCTTACTTTAACCTGTCTCCGGAAAGTGAAACCATCCTGGATCATGAACTGGTATTGAATGCCGATGCTTTTCTGCCGGTTAACAAAACCCTGATACCTACCGGCGAATTGAAGAAAGTAGAAGGAACTCCTTTCGATTTCAGGGAATCCAAGACTGTCGGGCAGGATATAGGGCAGAAAGACACCCAACTGGAATATGGCAAAGGATATGATCATTGCTGGGTACTTAACGGAGAAAACGGTGAGATGAGACAGGCTGCAACATTGTACGATCCGGAAAACGGGCGGAGGATGGAAGTATTTACTACAGAACCTGCAATACAATTTTATTCCGGTAACTTCCTGGACGGTTCCCTGACAGGAAAGGAAAACAAAAATTACGTTCACCGTTCCGGACTTTGCCTGGAAACACAGCATTACCCGGATTCCCCGAACCAACCGGATTTCCCTTCTACGGTACTGAATCCCGGAGAGGAATACCACACGACGACTATTTTTAAATTTACTGTTAAATAAAATATATGGAAAAAGCGGTATATGACATAGTTAGGGTCATGCTATTTCTTTAAAAACCAACCATAAAATACATGAAGAGTTTAGATAATTTGGACTGGATATGCATATCCCTTTACTTCCTGGTCCTGTTCGGGCTGGCGGTTTGGGTGATCATGAAAAAAACAAAAAATACCGAAGATTATTTCCTTGCGGGGAGAAATATCGGTTGGTTTGTCGTAGGGGCATCTATTTTTGCTTCCAACATAGGCTCCGAACATGTTGTGGGGCTTGCGGGAGCCGGAGCCGGAGACAAAATGCCGATGCTGATCTTTGAAATACAGGCCTGGGTGGTGCTTATCCTGGGCTGGGTATTCCTGCCGTTTTATGCCCGTAGCGGCGTATTTACCATGCCGGAGTTCCTGGAGCGCAGGTTCAGCGCAAAATCGCGTTGGTTCCTTTCCGTTGTATCCCTGGTAGCCTATATACTTACCAAGGTTTCCGTAACCATTTATGCCGGGGGAATTGTGGTATCGGCATTGCTCGGTATCAATTTCTGGGTGGGTGCAATTGCTACGGTTATATTAACCGGGGTATACACCATTTTCGGAGGTATGCGTGCGGTGGTTTATACGGAGACCCTGCAAGCCATTATACTGGTTATCGGCGCCGCAGCGCTGACCTTTATCGGTCTCGATTATGTTGGAGGCTGGGGAGAACTCAAAGCAACGCTCGGGCCGGAATACTTTAATATGTGGCGACCACCTTCCGATCCTGATTTTCCGTGGCCAAGCCTGTTTATTACCAGTACCATTATAGGTATATGGTATTGGTGTACGGATCAGTATATCGTACAACGTACCCTTACTGCCAAAAACCTGAAAGAAGGTAGGAGAGGCGCCATCTGGGGAGCATTCCTTAAATTACTTCCGGTATTCCTGTTCCTGGTTCCCGGGGTTATCGCCCTGGCGCTGAAACAAAAAGGACTGTTGCAATGGGAAACTCCGGACGAAGCATTTCCGGTATTGATGAGTAACCTTTTGCCCTCCGGACTTCGCGGATTGGTAGCAGCCGGATTGCTTGCGGCACTGATGAGCTCGCTCGCTTCCGTGTTTAATTCCTGCTCCACGCTGTTTACGGTAGATATTTACAAAAAACTGAGACCGGATACCCCGGAGATAAAGCTGGTGCAAATAGGACGTATAGCCACCCTGATCGTGGTGTTCCTCGGAATCATATGGATACCTATTATGGCCAACATATCCGGTGTGCTATACGAATATCTGCAATCCGTACAATCGTATATAGCTCCCCCGATCACAGCCGTTTTCCTCCTGGGTATTTTCAGTAAGCGTATCAATGCTGTAGGAGCATATACCACCCTGGTGACCGGTTTTATCGTGGGTATGGGAAGGATTGCTATAGAATTGATGAGCAGTAACTTTGCGGAAGGAAGTTTACTTCATACACTGGCTACCGTGAACTTCCTTACGTTCGGTGCGTGGTTCTTCCTTTTCTGTATCGTATTGTTGGTAACCGTAAGTTTACTTACTCCGGCACAGGACGAAAAACAACTCGCGGGACTTACTTTTTCTACCTTATCGAAAGATGATAAAAGCAAAGATAAGAGCTATGGCTGGATAGACATAGCAGCTTCTGTAGTAATACTTGCCATTGTTATCTGGGTTATGATTTCTTTTAACGGTAAGTAGTATATTTATTATACACTGGTAATAGTCTTGCGGGAAAACCTCCTGCAAGGCTATTTTTTTTAACAAAATATCGTTGTTTAATCTACTAATTAAGGATTTTTCTTAAATGTTGATCGGTATTTTAGTATTGAGGCAGAAAAAATGATAATATAGTACTATAATCGGCTAATATCTTATTTAGCAATATGGATAGTGAGTTCATAATTTTATAACGTGTATTTGATACACTTTACAAAACTAACGATTCAAATATTATGAGAACTAACTATCCATCCAATTTTTCATTTTGGAAGACAAGGACAAATTACGGAGTAGGGAACCTGAAACTGTTTCTGCTACTCTGTCTCTGCTGTTCTTTGTCATCTTTTGCACAACAAGTACTTACGGGCAAAGTAACTGATGAGAACGGGGCCCCTTTACCTGGGGTGTCTATTGCGGAAAAAGGCACATCTACAGGGGTTATCTCTGATTTTGACGGAAATTTTCAAATTGCGCTTAGCGGTGGTAATTCCGTTCTGGTATTTTCCTATATGGGGTACAAAACCCGGGAAATAGCCGTAGGTAACCAGACTTCTTTACAGGTAGCCATGGAAGAGGACATAACCAGTCTGTCCGAGGTCGTGGTTATCGGTTACGGGACCCAGGAGAAAAAAGATATAACCAGTGCCGTTACCAGCGTAAAATCGGAAGACTTCCTGGTAGGTAAAATACAGGACGCCTCGGAACTGGTCAAAGGGAAAATTGCCGGGCTTGTCATCACTAAAAGTTCCGGAGATCCCAATGCCACTTCCACCATCATGCTCCGTGGGGTTACCACGCTTACGGGTAATGTCAACCCATTGGTCCTGATAGACGGTGTACCGGGAGAGATTAATACGGTGGCCCCCGAAAATATAGAGTCCATTGACGTGTTGAAAGATGCGTCCGCTGCTGCCATTTACGGGACCAGGGGGGCAAACGGGGTGATTTACATAACCACAAAGGCCGGTTTACGCGAAAGGCCTACGACCATTAACTATATAGGTTATACCTCCATATCCGATTTTTATAAAAATGCCGATTTTATGACTGCTTCCGATATAAGGGAGGGAAAGACCTCCTTTAATGACCGGGGACACAATACGGACTGGGTAGATGCCGTAACCCGTACGGGTTTTATGCACAACCACTCCCTGAATATTGACGGAGGTACAAAAACAACCACATATTCCGGTAATGTATCCTACCGTTATGAGGAAGGGACCATCAGGAAAACAACTAATGACCAGATCAGGGTACAAATGAACCTTTCACAGTATTTTTTGAATAATATGGTGAAAGTGAATATTAACCTTCTGAAGGACTATCGTACTTTGACTCCTAACAATGCCAGTAATACCGATATCAATAATATCTACCGGCAGGCAGTTATACGCAATCCCACGGCGCCTGTCCATGATGAGACCGGCGGATGGGATGAAGAACTGGACCGCTACCAGTATTATAACCCGGTATCCATGCTCAATGAACTTCTGGGTGAGGACGAAAGGGAGAAGACCAACATGATCGGTAACATTACTTTTAAACCCATAGAAAACTGGGAGACCAACCTGATGTTGTCCAACAATCTTTACAGTCGTAAAATTGCGACGTATTCTACATCAAGGTATTATTCATCCAGGGTTACAGGGCTTCAGGGATCGGCCTATATCGGGCATGAAGAGACTAAGCAAAAAACGCTGGAACTGACATCCAATTATAAGTTTAACTTTGACAAACATCGTTTTTCCGTTCTTGGGGGATATAGTTATACCTATCAGCGTGAGAGCGATTTTAGCGTCAGTAATTCCGATTTCCCGACAGATGCCTATGAATACAATAATATCAGCACCGGAGATTTGCTGAAAGACGGAAGAGCGGGTATGAGCAGTTTTAAGGAAGATAACACGCTCATAGGCTTCTTCGGCCGCGTGAGCTACGGGTTTGATAACAAATACAATATCCTGGCCAGTATAAGGCGGGAAGGTTCTTCCAAATTCGGGGACAATCACAAATGGGGAATTTTTCCGGCTGTTTCTGCAGGATGGACCATCAGTAACGAAAGCTTTCTGGAATCGGCGACCTGGATCAATAACCTGAAGTTAAGGGCAGGCTACGGGGTTACAGGACAAAGGCCCGATGACAACTATAGTTCCCTTACCACTTACGAATTTAATAATAGTTACGGTAATTACCTGAATAAGGATGGCGTGTGGATACCCAGCATTCGGGTAGCACAAAATCCGAACCCGGACCTCAAATGGGAAAAAACGGGAGAGATCAACGTAGGGGTTGACTTTTCCCTGTTCGAAGGCCGGTTAGGGGGCTCTCTGGATGTATATAGTAAAAAAACTACGGACCTGATCTACGAATACAATGTTCCCGTTCCTCCGAACCTGGCCAATACGACACTTGCCAATGTAGGGTCTATCCGCAACCGGGGATGGGAATTGATGATTGATGCTGTTCCGGTGAAGAACGATAGCTTTCAGTGGAATTCTACGGTAACCGTTTCCCATAACAGAAGTGAACTACTGAGCTTATCCAACGATTTGTACCAGACCGAAGATTACCGGGATGAAGCATTTGCCGGAGATCCCATTTCTGTCCCTACCCACCGTGTGGAAGTAGGACGTGCCATAGGAGATTTCTGGGGATTGAAGTCCGTAGGAGTTACGGAAGATGGGCTATGGCTTGTAGAGGATCCGCAAACCGGTGAAGCCATGACTTATTCCACCAGTCTCAATAACAATAATTACCGCCAGTATCTCGGAAACGGATTTCCGAAAGTTTATATGGGCTGGAACAATACATTTCGGTATAAGAAATTTGATCTGAGTATGCAGGTGAGCGGACAGTTCGGCTTTAAAATACTCAACGAACAGCGTATGTATTACGAGAACAATTCCATTCAATATAACCGCCTGAGATCGGCCGCAGATCCTGTTTACGGAATAACGCCGCTTTCCAGTGCACAGGCCCAGGCTTTTGTGAGCCATTACCTGGAAAAAGGGGATTTTCTGAAATTCGACAACGTAACCCTCGGGTACAACTTTGACGTGAAAAAAATGGAAAAATATATTTCCGGTCTGCGCCTGTATTGCTCGGCACAAAACTTTTTGACTATTACGGGGTATAAAGGAATGGACCCGGAACTGGCAAATGACAATTTTTTTGCAGCCGGGAATGATTTTCGCGATAAGTACCCCACCATCAGGTCCCTGACCCTTGGCCTCAATGTAACCTTCAAATAATGAAATTATGAAACCGATCAACTATATATCCAGGATTTTTATTACAGGTGCGGTATTTGTGCTTAGCGCCTGTACGGACCTTTCCGAAA
Source organism: Sinomicrobium endophyticum (assembly GCF_052983315.1). Classification (NCBI taxonomy): domain Bacteria; kingdom Pseudomonadati; phylum Bacteroidota; class Flavobacteriia; order Flavobacteriales; family Flavobacteriaceae; genus Sinomicrobium; species Sinomicrobium endophyticum. The sequence goes on along the minus strand of NZ_JBRKIS010000016.1, from coordinate 25,131 downwards.
CCGTATACAGCGATGTCAGCGAGGAGAATATCGAGCTTACCGAAGCCGATATAGAGCGGATGTCAGGTGCTGTTTATGGTGAATTGCGTAGCGTATACTGGGCCTGGAACGGACTTTTCGATATCCAGGAAGAATCGTCCGATCTTATTATGACCCCTTTGCGTATTGGCGTGGGATGGGGAGATCTCTACATTGCCATGCACAAACATTCTTTTAACTCCTATATCGGTCATTTCTGGACCATCTGGAACCATAGCTATAATGGCATAGGTTACGCCAATAAAGTCCTTGACCTGGAAGAAGTACAGCAAAATGCTGCTCTGAAGGCCGAAATGCGCACTATGAGGGCATTATTGTATTATATTCTTTTTGACTGTTTTCGTAATGTAGCCCTCGAAACCACCCAGGATGTGCCGCCGGGATACCTTCCGGAACAGGCAGATCCCCAGGAATTATTCGATTTTATCGTAACCGAACTTACCGAGGCAAAAGAAGATCTGGGAACAGATAAGATTTTCGGTCATCCCAATAAATATGTAGCCTCGATGATCCTGGCTAAAATGTATCTTAATCACAATGCCTGGTTCAACGATTTTTCAAGTAACGAATATTACGAACTGGCACTGGAAGAAGCAGAAGATATCATCATGAACGGGGGCTACTCCTTGTCAGCTTCCTATAAAGATAACTTTAAGGCAGACCTCAACGGGAACCCGGAAGTTATTTTTGCTATTCCACTGGATATGACCTATGCTTCCGGGAATTACCTTGTAAACAAGGCTCTTATTGGTGCGGGAGCAAAGGCTTTCGGATATAACGGGACACCGTGGAACGGGAGTTGTGCCGTGCCGCAGTTCATAGACACCTATCACGAAAACGACAGCCGTCTGGACGATACCTGGGCTAACGGTCAGCAATACGATTATAACAGCGGTGAACCCCTGAGAACCAATGCGGATGACCAGGGCGAAGTGAACCTGGTATATACCAAAGAAGTACATTCCATAGACAACCCCGGGGCTTACATGCTTGAGGGGTACAGGTTTGTCAAAAACGAAATAGTCCCCGGTAATGACGGAACTTATGGCGACGATGTTCCTTTTTTCCGCCTTGCCGACGCGATGTTTATAAAAGCAGAATGTCTGCTCCGCCTTGGACGCAACCAGTCGGAAGCAGCACAATTGATTACCGATGTACGCCAGAGGGCGTTTATGAACCCTACGGATGCCGTTCGTACCGCAGCCGACCTGATGGGAGGCAGCATTTACGATTACGGGCACCGGGAGTGGACCAATCGTGGTGCTACCGTATATGACCCCGATGCTCTTGTTGCAACATATGAAGGAGGAGAAGATATCGAATTCGGAGGACTACTGGACGACCTGGCCTGGGAATTTGTCGGAGAACATCACCGCAGGCAGGACCTTATCCGTTTTCGTGTTACCGGAAAGGACATGAATGTGTATAACGGGAAGTCCTGGTTCTGTAAAGATGCCGAAACAGATCCCCAAACGGCGGTAAATAAGAACGTCTTCCCGATTTTCCAGGATTTTCTTAATTCCAATCCCAACCTGCAGCAAAATCAGGGGTATTAAACCTTTTAATTTAACCTAAATCAAAATCAACCATGAAATTGACCGATTTTAAAACAAAAGAGCAGAAGAACCTTTTAGGTTCATGTATCAAGTTATTTTTGAGTGCAGCCGCTATTGTTATAATGATAGCCGGCTGCGCCAAAGCAGACCCGGATCCGCTGGATCCGGACAACGGCGGGGGTAACGGAGACACCTTTGACCCTTCGGCAGTGGATACTACTAAAATTTATAAGCCGAACGAGTTTGGTAATATGAATTTTTTTGACAGTACCAGTACCTGGTATTACGGCCGTAGCCGGCAATCCGAACATTTCATCGTATTCTGGGGAGCCGATTACGGAAATAACGATCCGGGTTCGGCAGAAACCCCCTCGGCATACCGGGTGGATATTGACGACTTGTTGACCAAGGCAGAGGAATTTTACGCATTGAACATTGATGAACTGAAATTTGCCGAAACAGGAGTGGGCAATTCCAACCTGGATGATTATAAGATGATGATTTTTCTCTATCACCAGGACGAATGGCTGGCAACCGGTGCCGGATATGACAATGTCATCGGGGCATTATGGGTAAGCCCTAACACCTGCCAGCCCGTAGGTTCTACGATTGCCCACGAAATAGGACATAGTTTTCAGTACCAGGTGCATTGCGATCTGGGTGGCGGAGCAGGTTTTCGCTATGGTTTCGGGGGGAATGGCGGTAATGGCTTCTGGGAGCAGACCGCACAGTGGCAGGCTTACCAGAGTTATCCCAACGAGGCGTTTACTTCACATCACTTCGGGGTGTATACCGAAAACTATTTCCGGCACATCTGCCATGAATTCCAGCGCTATGCCAGTTATTTTATACACTATTACTGGGCCGACAAGCACGGTCTGGATGTCGTCGGGAAAATTTGGCGTATGGCCGAAGAACCCGAAGACCCGTTGCAGGCATATATGCGTATTACAGGTATTTCTACTGCACAGCTCAATGAAGAAATTTATGATGCTGCGACCAAATTCGTAACCTGGGACCTGGATGCCATACGCGATACGGGAGAAGATTACATTGGAGCACAGACCTTTAAATGTAACATGCTTAGCGACGGAAGCTATCAGGTAACCTACGATCGTTGTCCGGGCACCACAGGATATAACGTTATACGCCTTGCCGTTCCTGCTGCCGGAACAGAAATATCTACCGAATTTACCGGGATGGTAAATGCTGCCGGATACAACCAGGTACAGGATCCGGGAAGCGCCGGATGGCGTTACGGTTATGTAGCCTTATTGGAAGACGGTACCAGGGTTTATGGGGATATGAATCAGGGAACCGTAAATACGGCAACTTTTACCGTGCCGCAGAACTGCAGTAAACTGTGGTTTGTCGTAACCGGGGCACCAAGTGTTTATGCACCACATCCCTGGGATGAGGACGAAAGTAACGACGATCAGTGGCCCTATAAAGTTAAATTTACAAATACCGATCTTTACGGAAACATTCCAATAGATGATACATTGCCTCCGGCCGATTTAACGCTGACCTATGATGTTAGCTTTCCATTCAGCGGGGACAATTACTCCGGGGGAACCGTAGCACTGGAAGAAGATCTGGCACAACTGGCACAGGCTTTCCTGCTTCAGCCTAATGAAATTACTAATTTGATGGATGACAGTATTACTTTTTACGCCGTGGAAAGTGACGGAAGTCTTAACAGCAATACAACCGCAAACGGATATGGCCATTGGTTCAATGCAACCGGTGATGTAATTGGCTGGGGAGGTGACGCCAGGGTTTATTCCGAGTACGATGCCTCGGTTTTCCGGTTTACTATAGGGCAATATCCGGGACAGACCGCACCCGGGGATACGTATACCATAAAACAAGCGCTGGTATATGAACATGAACCGGGACAAACGGTCCAGGCAACCTTTGTCTTTAATATAACGGTCCAATAAAAGACCGATAAACACCAAAGGAAAAAGCCTGTGGAAATGAGTTCACAGGCTTTACCTCAAAAAATCAAGCCAGGTCCGGTTTACGATGTCGGAATGCTAAGAAATCAAGTATGAGGAACGGAAAGAAACAAATGAAAATTCATCAAACATTAATTATACTGTTTCTGGCAGCATGGATGCCATTCGGATGTTCCGGGGAAAAGGAAACAAAACTACTTTCACCCGGACAAGACAAGAATGCTCCGGATTCCGGCTGGGAAAAAGAATATTACAGCAATCAGGAAACTTATTCCGATACCGTATCCACACAGTTCGATACTCGTGTACTGAAATTACAGTCGGATTCCATGACAGTTTCGAGGTGGTTTAAAAAGGTGAACGTTAAACCATATGCCACTTATAAGGTTTCCGGTTACATCAGGACAGAAGGTGTTTCGGGGGAAAACGAAAATTCAGGTGCTGGTTTTAGGTTAGGTTGGGTTGAATTAGCTAATGACCAGGTGTTTACCGGCGATACGGACTGGACCTATGTGGAAATGGAGTTTAATTCCGGTGGAGAAGACAGTTTTATGATAGAATGCCTGCTTGGAAAAAACGGAAAAGCAAAAGGTAAAGCGGGTTTTGACAATATCCGGCTGGAGGAAATTTCGGCCAGGGTATTGAAACCGGAAGTTACGATAAATATACAGGAAGAGCGCGACCCGATGTCGCCATACATTTACGGTCAGTTTATTGAACACATGGGGAAATGTATATATGGAGGCATATGGGCGGAAATGCTGGAAGACCGTAAATTTTACCACCTGCCGGGCACCGGAAAATCGCCCTGGAAGACGAGTATAGATACGACAGCAATAACCATAGACAACAGTCAGGAATTTTCCAGGGGTAACATTCCCGTAGTAAATATAACCGGGGAAAAATGGACACTCACCCAGGACAGCCTGGCTTTGAAAGCAGGAAAAAGGTATGTGGGAAGAGTCGTTCTACGGCCCGGAAGCGGGATGGATAAAATAGGGATTTCTCTGCATTCCGATGAAAGCGGGGAGGAGCAGATACTGACAATACCCGGCGACGGTTTTGTGAAAATCCCGTTTGAACTGGAGGTATCGTCTGATTCCGATAATGGTAAATTTACCGTTACCTTTTATGGTAGAGGTAAAGTAACACTGGCAGCAGTGTCCCTGATGCCGGCAGATAATGTGCAGGGATTTCGTCCGGACGTACTTGAGCTCATGAAACAATTGGATGCTCCCGTTTATCGCTGGCCCGGGGGAAATTTTGTATCTGGTTACGAGTGGAAAGATGGTATCGGGGATCCGGATACCCGTCCCACAAAATTTGAAAGGGCCTGGAACGGCCTGGAATATAACGATGTAGGAATACACGAATTCATGGAATTGTGCAAACTGCTCGATGCCGAAGCGAATGTTGCTGTAAACACCGGCCTGGGAACTGCGGAAATGGCTGCCAGGGAAGTGGCTTATTTCAACGGGGATGCCTCAACAGCAATGGGAAAGCTTCGAGCAGAGAACGGACATCCCGAACCATATAATGTAAAGTTATGGGCAGTGGGTAACGAAATGTTCGGAGACTGGCAACTGGGACATATGCCGGTGGAAGATTATGTAAAAAAACACAATGAAGTAGCCGAAGCCATGTGGAAAGAAGATCCGGACATCGAACTTATTGGCGTAGGTTTTCCCGGTAAATGGAACGATATGATGTATACGCACAGCAGTAACAATATGACCTACATCAGCGAACATTTCTATAAACAGGACTGGCACTCTGGCGGATTGCTTACTCATGTAAAACAGATACCGGACGTCATCCGGGAAGTTGCGGAGGAACACCGCCGTTGCAGGGAAGAAATTCCGGGCTTGAAGGAAAAGGATATAAAAATAGCTATGGACGAATGGAATTACTGGTATGGTCCGCATGTTTTCGGATTGCTGGGTACCCGTTATTTCCTCAGGGATGCGCTTGGAATTGCCGCCGGTATTAACGAATTTTCGCTTCAATCGGATATTTATTACATGGCCAATTACGCGCAGACCGTAAATGTTATCGGGGCCATAAAAACAACCAAAACGGATTCCTGGATGGAAGGCACCGGGCTGGTTTTAAAAATGTACAGAAAGTATTTCGGAACACGGCCCGTTTCTGTAAACGGAGCCCAGGAACCACTGGATGTAGTGGCAACACTCTCGGAAGATGGTAAAACGCTTACCGTATCGGTAATAAATGCCACTCACGATGAGTATCCGTTAAAAATCAACCTGCCGGGAATAGATGTAGAAGAAGAGGGGAAGCTTATCTCCCTCACCGGAAAAAATGATATGGTATATAACACGGAGGAGAATAAAGATAATATTTTCATTTCGGAAAGAGATATCACCTTAAAGGATAACAGTGTTCAAATCCCACGGGAAAGTGCGGGAATCTATCTGTTTACCGTGAAATAAAACAGCTTCGGACAAAAATTGTCTGTTCCGGGTGCGGAAGAGGAGAAGAATAATTAGTAAATATTAACTGTATAGTATAATGATTAAATTTTTAAAGAGCCGGATGCCTGTAATTCTGATGTTACTTCTGGTACGTATTGCGATTGCACAAGATTATTGGAGCAAGATTACGGAACGCCCTTCGGTAATGGAGCTGGAAAAGGGACATACGACCCATTCTACCGGAGATTTTCAGTTAAAACTGGTAAAATCCTCCCAAACGGTAGCTGCATTGTCGCCTGTCCCGGTTCCTGGTTTTGATTTCACTCCGGGCGATCGTCTCCGTATCCGAGATAAGGACAGCCTGTTTCATTTGGGAGATATTAATTTAAGGGTAAGGCTGTCCGGTGGAGCATGGAAAAATTATTCTACCGCAACCAAACGATCCGAAGTAAAACCATTGACTGTTTCCGGTGATGTACTGGCGGCTGCCGACCTGGCCGGTACACTTCCACGGGATATACCGCTTTCCGTAAAACGTTACTACGAAGCCTGGGAAGGTTCCCTCGTAATGCGTTTTGAAATTACCAATACTTCCGCTTCTGATGTGGAAATAGGCGCCCTGGGAATTCCTATGATATTTAACAACATACTCGAAGGTAAATCCTTAGATGAAGCCCATGCTCAGAATGTATTCTTCGATCCATATACAGGAAAAGACGCGGGTTACCTGGAAGTAAAAAGGCTTCATGGTAACGGCCCTGATCTGTTGGTAATTCCGGAAGAAAATATGCCTTTTGAAGCATATCGCCCCTTACTGGAAGACCCTACGCCCCAAAGTATCGTATTTGAAGGTTTTCACGAATGGATGGCACACAGCAAGGCCTATGCCGAAACGGAATGGGAAGGAGTGGAACAGTGGAACCATCCCACCTCACAAATTTTGCGCCCAGGGGAAATCCGTAACTATTCCCTTAAATTCGTACTTACGGACGCCATAAGACAAATACCTGAAGTATTGAAAGAGGAAGAACGTCCCGTTGCTGTTGGAATTCCCGGGTATGTTTTACCTATGGATGTTAAGGGACAGCTTTTCCTGCAATATGTAGAAGATGTGGATACCTTTAAGGTGGAGCCGGAAGGCGCATTAAAAATTAAAGCAAAAGGAATCACGGCCTCCGGTGCACGGAAATATACGGTTAACGGAAACCAATGGGGCAGGGCACGCCTGACCATCCGGTATAAAAACGGACTGGAACAAACCGTACATTACAACATCATAAAACCGGAAAGGGAAGTTGTAGAAGATTTCGGGAACTTCCTTCTTACCGAGCAGTGGTTTGACAAAGAAGGGGATCCTTTTCACCGTAATCCTTCCGTAATCAGTTATGATTATGAAGAAAAAAGACAGGTAACCCAGGACAGTCGTGCCTGGATAGCCGGTCTTAGCGATGAAGGCGGGGCGGGAAGCTGGCTGGGAGCCATGATGAAACAACTGGTACGGCCCGACAAGGAAGAACTGGAGAAGTTACAGCGTTTTGTCGATGAAACCCTGTGGGGAACCATTCAGCATAGCGAGGGGCCACAGAAATATGGAGTAAAGAAAAGTATATTCTACTACGAACCGGAAAAAATGCCTGCCGGAACTTACGATGAGAGTGTCAATTACGGGACCTGGGCGGCATGGGACAAGAAAGGTGCCGATGATATAGGCCGCTCCTACAATTACCCGCATGTGGCCGCTGCATACTGGGTAATGTATCGCCTGGCGAGATATCACGAAGGGCTGGTCACCAATCATCCGTGGGAGTGGTACCTGGAACAAGCCTATAGCACATCAATTGCCATGGTTGACCTGGCTCCCTATTATGCGCAGTTCGGACAAATGGAAGGAACGGTGTTTCTCGCCATTCTGAAAGATCTGCAACGGGAAAATTATACGGAAATGGCCGGTGACCTGGAAAATCGCATGAAAGAAAGAGCAGAACACTGGAAAAGCCTCAATTATCCTTTCGGAAGCGAGATGCCGTGGGATTCTACCGGGCAGGAAGAAGTGTACATGTGGTCCGATTACTTCGGATTTGATGAAAAAGCAAAAGTCACCCTGGATGCCATACTGGCCTACATGCCCGTAATGCCGCATTGGGCCTATAACGGAAACGCCCGAAGGTATTGGGATTTTCTGTACGGAGGTAAACTTTCGCGTATAGAAAGACAGATACATCATTATGGTTCCGGATTAAATGCAATTCCCGTACTTGCGCATTACCGCAAACATCCGGAGGATATATACCTTTTAAAAGTAGGTTACGGCGGACTTTTAGGTTCGATTTCCAATATTACCGGCGATGGTTTTGGTCCGGCTGCATTTCACTCTTTCCCTTCCACTTTAAAGATAGACGGGTTGTCCGGTGATTACGGCTCCGGGTTTTTCGGATACGCGGTAAACTCGGCCACTTATATAACCAAAGACAAGGATATGGGATGGCTGGCATTTGGCGGAAATTGTATTGCTGAAAATAAAATAATAAAAGTAGAACTCACCACAGCAGCAAAAAACAAGATATACCTGGCCCCGGAAAAATTATGGCTTACCCTTGATGCTGGCAGCTTTAAACAGGTCAATTACGATCCGAAATCCGGGGAAGTGGAATTGATTATAAACGGAAAAGACAAGTTTACTCCTGTAGCATACCTGACTATAGAAGGAGCAGAAAAAAAGCTCCCTTACAAAAAAGAGAAAGGAGCTTATGCTATTCCGTTGAAGAGGAAGGAAACAAGGATTAAACTTTAATCCTGGCTTTTGATCTTTCCGTTAGCTTTGATTTTTATATCCGGCGTGTGGTACACCAGGGAATTTTCCGGTACGGACTCTGTGAGCCACACGTTTCCTCCTATAATACTATTGGCGCCTATTACCGTTTTTCCTCCGAGTATGGTAGCATTGGCATAAATGGTAACATTGCTCTCTACGGTAGGGTGCCTTTTTACGTCCGTAAGAGATTTTTCCACGTGGAGTGCTCCCAGGGTAACCCCCTGGTATATCTTCACGTGGTCTTTTATCAGGGTAGTCTCCCCGATAACGATCCCCGTGGCATGGTCAATAAAGAAAGATTCTCCTATCTGGGCACCGGGATTAATGTCCACTCCGGTAAGCCGGTGGGCATATTCCGTCATCAGCCTGGGGACTATGGGTAATCCGTAAAGGTGAAGCGGTCTGCTAAGCCTGTAAATAGCAATGGCGTAAAATCCGGGATAAGCCAGGCATACCTCTTCAATAGTTCTGGAAGCAGGATCGTTCTCTACAATAGCTTTGGCATCGAGGTTCAGTTTCCTTAGGATTTCCGGAAGTTCGTTGAGGTAACTCTCCCATATCTTAGCGCATGGTTTTCCCGGAGCCCAGCACGCCAGGTCCACAATTTTCTGAAATTCTTCTTCCAGCAGGTTAATGTTATCCGAAACCGAAGTATCACTGTCAAACAACGTGAGGAACAATTGTGAGGCAAAAGCTTCGGTTTTTTCTTTTAGGACGAATTTCAGATTAGGGTTCTGTTTGTGTTTTATTATATTCTCTATAATGGTTTCTTTTTTCATGATGTGTTGTGTTGCTGTTTGCCATAAAAGACAAGTGGTTAAAAAAGCAATTCGGAATAATATATACTAAACACATAAATAGTGTTTCATTTATAAAATCAGGGAAAACGATACAACAGGTCAGGAAAATGCCTGTCGCGAGCCTCTAACAGACACCGATAATGGACTTGACTTTCCAGTAGGTTATATACAGATGATGCAGGTAAAACATGTTATATAACTTTTGACTGTAAATAACAAAGTTAAGAAGCTTCTCTTACATATATGTTAATTTTTATATTTTTAAACAAAAAAGAACATATGCTGACAAAAATATTCGGAAGTGCCGTTTTTGGGGTAGAGGCCACAACGATCACCGTAGAAGTCAATGTTGCAGTAGGAGTAGGGTATCACCTTGTGGGGCTTCCGGACAACGCCATAAAGGAAAGCAATTACAGGATAGCTGCCGCATTGCTGAACAACGGGTATAAGATACCGGGGAAAAAGATAACTATAAATATGGCCCCGGCCGATATGCGCAAGGAAGGATCGGCATATGACCTGACACTTGCCGTAGGTATCCTGGCAGCTTCCGGACAAATAAAGAGTGAAGGGATAGAGGAGTATATTATTATGGGGGAATTGTCCCTGGATGGTAGCCTGCAGCCGATAAAAGGAGCACTTCCCATTGCGGTCCGTGCACGGGAGGAAGGTTTCGGAAAGTTTATTCTCCCGGAACAAAATGCCCGCGAAGCTGCTGTCGTGGAAGGGATTGAAGTATATGGAGTTAAAAATATCCGGGAAGTGATCGAACATTTCGACGGAAAAAAGAATCTGGAACGAACCACAATAGACAAGCATGAGGAGTTTTACAGGAAACTCGATTTTCCGGAACACGATTTTGCGGACGTAAAGGGACAGGAAAGTATAAAACGCTGTATGGAAATAGCAGCTGCAGGCGGACATAACATCATACTTATAGGTCCGCCCGGATCCGGAAAGACCATGCTGGCAAAGCGTTTGCCCAGTATTCTTCCGCCGATGACTTTGAATGAAGCCGTGGAGACTACCAAAATACACAGCGTTGCCGGCCGGACCGAAAGCTCGGGGTTGATGAGCCAGAGGCCTTTTCGTTCTCCACACCACACTATATCGGATGTTGCTCTCGTAGGAGGGGGTACATATCCGCAACCCGGAGAAATTTCACTTTCCCATAACGGTGTGCTTTTTCTCGATGAACTTCCCGAATTCAAGCGTGGCGTGCTGGAGGTCATGCGACAGCCACTCGAAGACCGGGAAGTCACCATTTCCAGGGCAAAATTCACTGTTATCTATCCGTCATCATTCATGCTTGTAGCCAGTATGAACCCCAGTCCCGGAGGATATTTTAACGACCCGGATGCCCCCGTAACTTCTTCACCTGCGGAAATGCAACGCTATCTGGGAAAAATTTCCGGGCCGCTGTTGGACCGGATAGACATACATATTGAAGTTACTCCCGTTCCGTTTGAAAAATTATCGGACAACCGGAAGGGCGAAGCGAGTGTGGAAATACGAAAAAGGGTGACTGCCGCCCGCGAAATACAGTCCGAAAGGTTTAAAAATTCTAAAAATATCCATTATAATGCGCAGATGAATACCCGGCAGATCCGTGAGTATTGCGAATTGGATGATGTTTCGAAAGAATTGCTGAAAAATGCCATGGAAAGGCTTAACTTGTCCGCCAGGGCTTATGACCGGATATTGAAAGTAGCCCGTACCATTGCCGACCTCGAACATTCCGAAAAGGTTTCCGGCAATCACATCAGCGAAGCAATTCAATACCGAAGCCTGGACCGTGAAGGATGGCTTACTTAAAATAATCCGAAATCTCGTCTCTAATATCTAACATCTAATATCTGATATGAAACAATTTTCTACTGTATTGATCCTTTTACTGCTGGTGTGTTGTACCCCCGAAAAATCCAGGGAAAAATCCGGAAAACCGCAACCCGATATCCGTGAAATCACACTGACTCCAGGGGAGGCCAACAGACTGGCCGCATTACCGCTGGCCTGTATGCAAACCGAGTATCCGAATAAGCTGAACCAGACCTTAAGTGATTCTACCGACCTGCAATCACCCGAAAGCCTGCACCCGGCCTTTTACGGCTGTTTTGACTGGCACTCGTCCGTACACGGGCACTGGATGCTGGTAAACCTGCTGAAACAATTTCCGGAGATGGAACGGGCGGAAGAAATAAAAAAGAAGTTAAACGAAAATATTTCCCGGGAAAATATATTGCGGGAAATAGCCTATTTCTCCAAAGAGCCTTCTTACGAACGGACTTACGGATGGGCCTGGTTGCTAAAGCTGGCCGAAGAATTGCATACGTGGAACGATCCTTTGGCAAGAGAACTGGAAGAGAATCTGCAGCCCCTCACGGATGTTATAGTAAGCGGTTACATGAATTTCCTTCCTAAACTGAATTATCCCATACGTATAGGGGAGCATTCCAATACGGCATTCGGGCTCGCTTTTGCTTATGACTATGCAAAGACAGTAAACAATACGCTACTGTTAGAACTTATTACTGCAAGGGCCAGAGACTTTTACCTGCAGGACGCGGATTGTCCCATTACCTGGGAACCCGGAGGTTTCGACTTTTTGTCCCCCTGCCTGGAAGAAGCGGATATTATGCGAAGAGTGTTGCCCAAAGAAGAATTCGGGAACTGGCTACAGAAATTCCTGCCACAGTTAAAGAACAGATCTTTTAACCTGGAACAGGGAATGGTATCCGACAGGGAAGATGGTAAACTGGTGCATCTGGATGGTGTTAATTTCAGCCGTGCATGGTGTTTGTACGGTATAGCCAAAGACTTTCCGGAATACGGTCATTTAAAGCGAATAGCAAACGATCATGTACTTCATTCACTTCCACATATTGTAGATGACAATTACGAAGGAACGCATTGGCTTGGATCTTTTGCGATATATGCCCTGAATACCGCGCACTGATGTTCGGATTTTTCAAAAATATAGGACCAGGCACCCTTGTCGCCGCGGCGTTTATAGGCCCGGGCACGGTTACGGTATGTACGTTGGCCGGAGCAGGATTTGGCTATGCTTTACTTTGGGCTATGGTTCTCTCGGTAATAGCTACCGTAGTTTTACAGGAAATGGCTGTACGTATAGGTATTCTCACCCGGCAGGGACTGGCCGAAATAATAAAAAGGGAATTACGGTCGGATAAATGGTTGAAAGTACCGGCAATGGTATTGGTTTTCTCTGCAGTGGTTATTGGTAACGCGGCCTATGAAGCCGGGAACCTTAGCGGCGCCTCTCTGGGTATTGCAGGGGTTTTCGGGGAAGCATACGGTATTTTTTATCCGGTGATAATAGGCGGAATAGCATGTGTCCTTCTCTGGATAGGAAATTATAAAATTTTGGAACGGTGTATGATAGGACTGGTATTACTCATGAGCCTTTCTTTTTTATGTGCTGCAGTGCTCACCAAACCGGACTGGGAGTCCGTGCTTCAGGGGGCTTTCGTACCGGGGTTTCCAAAGGACAGTATCTTAACTATTATAGGACTGGTGGGAACAACGGTAGTGCCGTATAACCTGTTCCTGCACGCTTCGCTGGTAGGAGAACGGTGGAATAAGGAATCCGACCTGAAACCGGCAAGAAAAGATACCCTGGTATCAATAATACTGGGGGGAATGGTGTCTATGGCGATCATCATAACTGCTGCGGGTAGCGGCCTTACCAATGTGAGTAATGCTATGGATATGGCACATGGGCTGGAACCTTTATATGGCAGGTATGCCACCTATTTTGTGGCTACCGGTTTGTTTGCAGCGGGAATAACTTCCTCCGTTACCGCCCCGCTTGCGGCGGCCTATGTGGCTAACGGATGTTTTGGCTGGAATGCTTCTCTCACGGATATACGGTTCCGGATGGTCTGGATGGTGATCATCGGTATAGGGGTGGTATTTGCTTCCCTGGGACTGAATCCCATAGAACTTATTCTGTTCGCACAGGTAGCCAATGGTATTTTACTGCCCGTAATAGCCCTGTTTTTATGGTGGGTGGTCAATCGTGCGGGAGTGCTTGGCATTCATAAAAACACTTTATGGCAGAATATAGTTTCCGGGATTATTATACTTATAACTATTATCCTGGGATTGCGGAGTATTGCCAAAGTTTTTGGGTGGTAAACCAGAATAATTGGTAAAACTTGTTTTAATAGAGATAAAAACCGATGTGAATGTCTGTAAAACTGAATTGTGATGTAGGCGAAGGGCTGGACAACGAGCATTTGCTGATGCCCTATATATTTTCGTGCAGTATTGCCTGTGGCGGGCATGCCGGAAATATGGAGAGTATGCAAAAAGTGGTAGATCTGGCCGTGCAAAATGACGTGGGGACAGGCGCCCATCCGTCTTATCCGGACCGGGAAAATTTCGGGAGGAAATCCCTCGATATGGAAGAGGAAGAACTGGTAGGATCCCTACAGCAACAGATAGCCGATCTGGAAAACATACTCGGGGAAAAGGGAGTGTCGCTGCATCATATCAAGGCGCATGGGGCTTTATACAACGATATGGCAAAGAACAAAAACATTGCGGAAATATTTCTGTCTGCTATAATACCATACCGCGATCGGGTGCCGGTTTACGTTCCGTATAATTCCGTGATCGAAAAACTGGCTGTTTCAAGGGGATTCCGCATTACTTACGAGGCTTTTGCCGACAGGAACTACAATGATGATCTGAGCCTTGTTGCCAGAAAGATGGAAAATGCTGTGATCCTGGATAAGGAAGAAGTGAGGAAACATGTATTGTTTATGATAAAAGAAGGCAAAGTACGTACCTTAAGTGGCAAAGAAGTGACCATAAAAGCGGATACCTTTTGTTTACACGGAGACAATCCCAATGCGGTTGAAATACTCTGTTATCTAGCGCAAGAGTTACGTGTATAACAATATGTATGAATATTTTTTGTACATGACAAAAATTGAATTTCGATAATCCCTCTCCCGAAAGCTTTCGGGATTGTTACCCCAACCTAAAGGGAGCAAATCGAGGAAAATCAGGCTCCCTTTAGGGGTGGGGTTAAACTGATTTTCCGATCAAATTGTGCAAAACCGATTTTTGTCATGTACTAAGATGAATATTAATAAACAGCTATAAATTATAAATTTACATAGGTTTTACTTTTAAAATATAGAGTTTTTTAGGTACTTAGCAATATGGCTTCAACTTTGAAAAATTATGAACTGGTATATAAACCTATGGGAGAAACGGCTGTTCTTATGGAGTGGCCCCAGGGGATTGACGAAGCCGTTCTGGAAGACGTTATCCGGTTTCGACATGCCATTCATAAAGCTTTTGGGGACAAATGCGAACTGGTACCGGCATATCATTCCCTTTTGGCTATCTTTTCTACAAAAACGGAATCCGGGGAAATAATCAGAAAGTTCCGCAAATTGTATTCCAACCGTAAACACAAACCACTCAAACGACGTTTATGGCATATCCCTGTATGTTATGATAAAGAGTTCGGGCTGGATATTGAGGCTTTGGCCCGGGATAAGGAAATGCCTGCGGAAGAACTTGTGCAACTTCATACGAAAGGGGAGTATACCGTATATGGCATAGGCTTTTTGCCTGGTTTTATGTACCTGGGCGGACTGGATGAACGACTTTTTTCCGCACGCAGGGATGAACCCAGGCTTAGAGTAGCAAAAGGAGCTGTAGGTATAGGGGGAAAGCAGACGGGAGTGTACCCCCAGGAGAGCCCGGGAGGCTGGAATATTATCGGAAATTCTCCTATAAAACTGTTTGATGCATCCCGGAAAAAACCTTGCAGAATAAAGGTAGGTGACAAGGTGAAGTTTTTCAGTGTCAAAAAAGCGGAGCACGAGCTGATAAGTATTGAGGCTGCTGCGGGGGTTTATAAAATAAAGAAAGAGGAGTGGCATGATTAAAGTCTTAAAGCCTGGTTTTTATACCTCCGTTCAGGATTCTGGCAGAACAGGATACAGGCATATGGGAGTGCCGGTTTCGGGTACCATGGATGTTTTTTCGGCTGTGCTTGCCAACAGGTTACTCAATAATGATGATGACGCTGCGGTTGTGGAAATGACGATGACGGGACCGGTACTGGAATTCTCCGAACCTACCCATATTGTGGTTACCGGGGCGGAAATGCAGCCCTTGCTCAATAAAACGGAAATACCGTATAACCGCGTGGTTCGGGTAAAAAGCGGAGATGTGCTTTCGTTTGGTAAATTGCACAGGGGAATCCGTGCCTACCTCGGGATTAAAGGAGGAATAAAAACCGATAAAATACTCCACAGCAGATCATTTTATGTTCCGGTTACCAAAACAGCCCGGATAGGTGAAGGAGGTACTCTGCCCTATGAACCCTTTGAGGGAGATATAGAAAATCTTATAGAGATAAAGATAGATAACGACTTTCTGTTTGAGTCCCGTTTAAAAGTCTGTCCCGGACCAGAATACAAATTGTTATCCGAAGCCGACAGAAAACGGTTGGAGAGTTCAGTTTTTACCGTTTCCAAACAAAACAATCGCATGGCTTATCAGCTGGAAGAACGGTTGTCTCCCAACGATTTCAACATAATTACTTCAGCCACAATACCCGGTACCGTGCAGCTTACCCCTTCCGGAAAAATGATCGTATTGATGCGGGATTGCCAGACCACCGGAGGATATCCACGCATTTTGCAACTTACGGAAAGGAGTATTTCTGTCCTGGCACAGAAAAGGTCGGGTGAACGTGTAGATTTACAGGTTCTTACAAAGAATATTATATCCTGATCTTTATGGGTAGGAAAAAAATCTACTGAAAAAACTATCTTACTTGGGTCCTGTAGAAGTTTCGGGTGTATAATATAAAAGAACTTAAAGCTACACCATTATGAAACAAGAACATTTTATATTAGAAGAACTCCGGAAAATTGCTCCGGCCTATTTCCGGCAATTAATATATTGTCCGGGTAAAGGAGATTACACGGTGGAAATCCGCCAGAGGAGATACCAGAACCTCCCGGACAGGATCTCCGATTTACTGAAATTGTGTATCATGGTCACTGATGAAGAACTCGAAATGAGTTCGGATATTTCCCGTCTGAATTTCAGTATAAACAGCATATTGGGAATGATCTATCCGTTGTTCCCTATGCACGAAAGTAAATTTATTGATATTCTTCGGGATTATTTCCATAAAGATTAAGGTTTTTTCAACCTGTCAGAAGCTTATCCTTATTTAAATCTGAGGTTTTATTTCATCCTTCCCGTTCCCTGCAATAGGCAGGGGGTGGAATCCATTGTCTGAAAATGACCTTTTTCTAATCCTTAAAATATAACACTTATGAAAGATATCACTATTCAAGAGATACTGGCCAAAATAACTACTTTAATAGATACTCAATACATTTACGCATCAGATACTGGAGAAGGGGAAGAAGTAAAAAAGCTGATATTGGTATTATTTCCGGAAGAAGCTTTACCCAGGCAAAAAGATCATTCTTCCATTATAGCACAAATATTGGGAGATCAGGAAGATTTCTTGCTTCGCCTGTACACTTTACAGTATACGGAAAAACAAATTCGGGAAGGAAACCTGTTTTTTCTCCGTATTTGTCAAGACGCAAACCTGGTTTACAAAAATGAGAAGCGTTATCTGAAACCGCCATCGGAAGGCATAGATATAGGAAAAGCACTTGCTGTCGTAGGTCGTCGTTTTGAAATGGAGTATACCAAAATAAAGGCTTTCCGGGAAGGGGTCGACTTTTATTGTGATAAGGAAGATTATTCTCAGGCAGCATTTATGTTGCATCAATCTGTAGAGCTATCTTTTCGTCTGGTAGAAATACTGATGACCGGGAAGGAAAAAATATGCCATAGCATTGCAGAGCATCAGAAATATCTCCGGGATTTTGTTCCGCTGCTCGGAGTGTTATTCAACACGGAAATGGAAAAAGAATACAGGTTATTGCAGTTGCTTGATCGTGCTTATAAAGAGGTGCGATACGGATATAACTATCAGATAAATAAGGAAGATCTGCAATTAGCGCTGGAGAAATATGAAATACTACAAACCGTGGTTCGGGAGCTTTTTAATACTGGGATAAAAACTTATAAAGACAATGAAGTAAGTTCACAATCAAAAGAAAGAGAACCTCCATTGTCTCAAACAGTATCATTGTCTGCAGAAGAAAAGGATGCCGTAAAAAAACGGATAGAATTGCTTATAGAAAAGAAATTTTACAAATATCGGCAAAGTTCCAAAAGAGTATATTACAAGGCGGAGCTTTTGCTGGACAGCCCTTTGGATGTGCTGTTCGGAGTTTCGAGCCTGGTTAAAGTTTGTGTGATGGCTTTGGAATACCCGGAATATGATTTATCCGGAACCATAAGGCAACCTTATATGGATATAAAAGCCGCTTTGGAATTTGCCGTGCAGTTAATGCCATATGACGAAATGGAATGTTTAAATGAAATAATGGAGGAATATCTGAAAACCGGGGTGCCGGTGGTTTGAAAAAAAACGGGTTTACATCCTAAAATTGTAAACCCGGTTTTTTGTATTGTAATGGTTAAAAAAGGTGTGTAGTTACTATAAATTAGGCACTTTTACGCTGCCACCAATCCAACAACTGAAGTTAACTGTTTTTCCGTCCATTCCGGCGCTAAAGATATCCTGCTTGCTGGGAGCCCTTCCCGCGTAGCTGGCAGCAGTTTGTGCCGCACGGCTTTTCAGAGAAGGATCAACCTGTCCAGCTTTCCTTGCCATCTCCGCAGCTTTCCAGTAAATAGCCCTTTTCTCGAAAGTAGTGCTACCACATTCGTTAGCGCTGTTGGCATACAGGGAAGCGATGATCAGGTAAGGTGTACCGTTTGCAGGGTTCGCATTCAGGGCCTGTTGCGCATAATTTCTCGCAGCCGATTTTTGTCCGCTCTTACTCATTTTGGAAGCAATACTGGTCAGTTTGTTTGCTTTTCTAACCGGATCGCTTTCGAGATTGATGGACTGTTTGAAAAATTCGAGGGCTTTACTGGCATTTCCCCGTTCTTCATATAAGGAACCCAAATAGTATTTGGAACTCGCGGAAGGTTCTATCTTATCCAGTGCCTCTACCAGCTTTACGAATAAAGGATCTCCGGTACAATCTTTGGAATCCATTCTTCCCGCGGCACTTTTCAACCATGCAGCATCATTTTGATGTGCATCGAAATTCTTTTTGTATAATGGAACCAGGTTATCACAATCTGCCAGCTTACCAAGTTTGCTGTCTACGCTACTACTTATTTTTTCGTAGTTTTCTCCATTCTGACGGGCACCGGCCAGTATTTGTTTTTCTTTGGCAGTAAGAGTGCCTTCGTCTTCTTTAGCTACATATTTTACAATGATTTCCGCAAGCTCCTGATTCTCTTCCGCAATTTTTTCGGTTACTTCATCATATACATCAAATACTTCCTGGAGTTCTTTTTTACCTTCGTCCTGTAAATCTACGAGGGTAGAGAAGTACAGGTATAAGGCTTTCGGGTTTTTAAAAGCATCTTTGTCTTTTTTGAAAGCCTGGTCCAGAAGATCGTATATTTCTTCTTTGCTTCCCAGTTTATTGTCGTTCTTCAAAAGGGCGATGTCTATCAAACTTCCTACTTCGGTGTAACGCTTTGGGAAATGTTTAGGCCCCGATTGATACAGTTCTGTCAATGTTTTGATATACTGCTCTTTGTTAGCAGGATCTTTTTGGATTTTATCCTTCAGTATCCGTTCACCGTAGTGATATGTGGCCCAATGGAGATCCGGACAGTTTTCATAGACCATTTTCCACGGCTCATAAGCCGAATCATAGTTTTTGTTTTTTGCGTGTTCTGCAAAAATGGAAAGGTTTTGTGGGCATTCCGGGTTCTGCTGTGCAAAACTGAATAGAACGGAACCAAAAATACCTGCCAATACAGAAAAATTCCTTTTCATGATTTATTATTATGGATTAACGTAAATAATCGCAAACTTATAAAAACATTATAAATAAATCCACGGAAAGAAGGGATTTCCCGGACTTAAATACGAAAAAATAAAATTTACCATCGATTTATTACAAAATTTTAAAATATAAATAATGATCGTTTAAGACTACAAGGGGGGCAGGTAAGCTTAAAGTAGATGAAACGGACCATTACTTCAATTATAAACTCGTGTTTATCTTCGGGGCTAAGTAGGTATATATACCTTGCTTTTTAAGGCATAAAACGTTTTTAAATATGAAAAAAGAAGCCGTAGGTTATGAACTTGCAACATAGGCAATAGGCTTTGGTTTCGCAGGGGTACAAAATAGTATATTCCAAAAATACAAAAAATTCCGGAATGGATGGCATATAGTCTTTCGGATACGATGTTTCCGGTTGCCATTGTAAAGCCATTTTCCCTCTTTTTGTGGAATTACTTTTATTGACGGGATAAGAATATAAGATACTGCGTCAACCGAAATTTATAATGTTCTACAGGCTATCATTTCCAGAGCCTTTAATCATACAGATGACCCTACTAATCCGCAGAAGAATTTGATTAACCGCGAAAAATGAATTATATTAGACAGTTTCCCGATCACCTGATATAAAAATCTATAACCATGAACTCTTTATCCAGAAGAACCATATTAAAGACTATAGCCCTGGGGAGTGGTGCTGTTGCTTTTACGCCCGGCCTGTTGTTATCTGCCAGGAATATTTCCAAAGAACGCCTGGGGGTGGCCCTTGTAGGGCTTGGATATTACAGTACTGATTTGCTGGCCCCGGCATTACAGCAGACAAAAAACTGTTATCTCGCGGGGATTGTAACCGGAACTCCTTCTAAGGCAGAAACCTGGAGCAAAAAGTATAATATCCCGGATAAGAACATATACAATTATGAAAATTTTGATACCATAGCGGATAATCCGGATATAGATGTGGTCTATGTAGTCCTGCCGCCGTCCATGCACCGGGAATATTCTATCCGGGCTGCGGAAGCCGGAAAACATGTGTGGTGTGAAAAGCCTATGGCACTTACGGAACAGGAATGCCAGGATATGATAGACGCCTGTAATAAGAATAAAAAATCCCTTGCTATCGGTTACAGACTGCAACATGAACCTAATACACAGGAATACCGGCGTATTGTAGAGGGGAAATTACTGGGAAATGTCAAAAATGTTAATTGTGCTGCGGGATACAGGGATAACCGTACCGATCACTGGAAGCAAAAAAAGGAAATGGGAGGAGGCGCCCTATACGATATGGGAGTTTACGCCATTCAGGGAGCCCGGCTCGGATCTGCTATGGAGCCTGTTGCTGTCGTCTCCGCCGGAATATCCACCACCAGGCCCGAAATTTACAGAAACGGACTGGATGAGACCGCAGTTGCCAGACTAGAGTTTCCGGATGGTGTTTTTGCAGATATAAAAACCAGTTTCGGGGAGAATATTAACTTTCTTAATATAGCGTGCGATGAAGGAGATATCAAGATGGCTCCTTTTTCTGCTTACGAAGGAGTGCGTGGCAGCAGTCCGCTGGGAGAGATCAACCATTCCTATCAGCTTCCCTGGCAGCAGGCAAGACAGATGGATGATGATGCGCTGGCCATTATGCAGAAAAAACCCATGTTGGTTCCGGGAGAAGAGGGGCTACGGGATATCCGTATTGTCGAAGCCATATACAGATCTGCTGCAAATGGCGGAGAAGTAAAGCTGTAAAAAATATTCGGAACGATTTGTTTTTAAGGAATAACAGATCCCAGGGCAAACGTATCATAATTGCGTAATTCCATTTAAGGTTAAAAGCTTCAAGGTTTGTTGTCGGTTACCGGTTTGCCAGTTTTCCGGTTGTTGATGAGTTCGGAGTTGGTTAGTTAGGGAGTTGAAACGGAAACCTTCCCTACAAAACTCCCTCCCGATATATATCGGCACTCCTAAACTTAGCTCCCGCAATCACTATAAATCACCCATCCCTGCAACTTGTAACTTGTAACCTGGAATTTTAAACGTTGCAATTATAGTTTTTTAATGCGTTTGCCCTGAACAGGTCCCCCGACTTTTTGATAAACTTTCGGGATTCGTTATTTTTGGCATGGACAAACCCGAAATAATGAATGTAAACATAAATCCCAGCTGGAAAACCATACTGGAACCGGAATTTGAGAAGCCCTATTTTGCATCCCTGGTAAACTTTGTAAAGACTGAATACCAGAAACATATATGCTACCCGAAAGGGAGCGAGATCTTTTCAGCCTTTGATCATTGTAGCTTTGATGGTACAAAAGTGGTAATTATAGGGCAGGATCCGTATCACGGTCCCGGACAGGCGAACGGACTCTGCTTCTCGGTTAATGATGGTATAGCGCATCCACCTTCGCTTATAAATATTTTTCGTGAAATAGAAGCTGATCTCGGTATTCCTTATCCGAAAAGCGGCAACCTGGAACGCTGGGCCGGCCAGGGAGTACTGCTTCTCAATGCTACGCTGACAGTAAGGGCACACCAGGCAGGGAGTCATCAGAACAAAGGATGGGAAATTTTTACGGATGCTGTAATCCAAAAGGTGTCGGACGAAAAAGAAAATGTGGTGTTTATGTTGTGGGGTGGTTATGCCAAACGAAAGGGAAGCAAAATAGACCGGAACAAACACCTCGTACTGGAAACTGGACATCCCTCGCCACTGAGCGCTAACCGCGGGCTGTGGTTTGGCAATAAACATTTTAGCAAGACCAATGCCTATCTGGAGAGCCTGGGGAAACAGCAGGTGCAGTGGTGATGTTTTGCCAATAAGGAATTTCAGGTTGTATATTTTTCGGGATATACAACCTGAAATGTATGGTCATACAAGAGTTACCAGCTTTTCATAAGGAAGTTTTTCCGTAATAAGGTTTAGCTCCAAAAGCTGGTCCTGTACGGTTTCTATGGTTTTTTTCTCCATAGAGGACTGACTCCATCGGGTTAAAGAAAGCCATTCGCGTATATCTTCGACTTTCTGATCAAATCGATTGGCGAGAGTCCTGTCTATACTTGGTATTTGTTTAAAATCTTCTGTATAGGTATTTATGATTTGTAGAATGTGTTGAATGACTTTCCCGTTTTTTTCCAGTATATCTTCCCGTACGGCGATAACAAAACAGGGCCATGGGGTAGGGCAATCACCTACACGGCGGAATATGCCCCGGTCTACCAGGGGTTTGGTCATAAAACGTTCCCACATAAAATAATCGGCCTTTCCGGTGGTAAGGGCATTTACAGCACCGTCTATGGTATTTACGACCTCAAATCCGAGATTTTCGGTCGCCCACCCCATTTTGCGGGCGTTGACAAAAGACATCAGGTGCGACCCGGAACCGAAACGACTTATCGCAGCTGTAGTGTTACGAAGATCTTCAATTTTGAGGTATGCGGAACCCTGTGCCACATGAATACCCCATACCAGGGGACTTTCTATATAAGTTTGTACGATACGGGACGGGTTACCCACAGTAATGTCTTTTACAATGCCTTCGGTGAGAATAATGGCCATATCCGTTTCCCCGCTACGAAGCATGTCACACATTTTTCCCGTACCTTCGGGAGTATCTTTCCATTGCAGGTCTATGCCCCTTTCTTCAAAAGCTCCTTCTTCAATAGCAAAGTGCCACGGAAGGTTAAAATGTTCCGGAACCCCGGTAATTTTTATGGTTTTCATTAAGTAAACAATTTTATTGTCTATCCAGGAACTTTATTCCGGGATAGACTGAGTTTTCATACTGTATTATCCGATCTATCTTCCGGGGGAAACACACCGGAATCCCGTATGCTGCATGCCTGTATCGGGAGAGGATTTCATACGTGATGTCACCCGGTATCCTTTGCAATAAGACGCATTACACAGGAAAGATCCGCCACGGATCACTTTTTTCGGAACAGTAGGTTCCATGGGGTCGTAGCTGCTTTCCGGCCCTTTCGGATTGTCGGCGGTTTTATCCTGTAATTGTTGATAATAATCGTCACGATACCAGTCTGAACACCATTCCCAAACGTTTCCTGCCATATCATACAGCCCGTATCCGTTCGGAGAAAAGGATTTAACGGGGGCGGCCAGGGTGTAAGTATCCCAGTCGGTATTTTTGTTTGGGAAAGTTCCCTGCCATGTATTGGCTTTTGGCCTTCCCTCTTCGATATCTTCATCTCCCCAGGGATATTTGGTGTCCTTAAGTCCGCCGCGGGAAGCAAATTCCCACTCCGCTTCGGTAGGGAGTCTTTTCCCGGCCCATCTGGCATAGGCATTGGCATCGTCCCAGGAAATATGAACAACAGGATAGTTGTCTTTTCCTTCTATGGAACTTCCAGGTCCTTCGGGATGTTTCCAATCGGCACCTTTCATCCAGCTCCACCATTGCGATGCATCGTTTAAAGGCACCGGGTGCGTCGGAGGAGTAAATACCAGGGAAGCAGCAACAAAAACACTATCATGCGGTTTAGGTGTTCCGGGAGGAAGCTGTTGTTTGATATCTTCCCATTCCGGCGCTTTTTCTGCCGTGGTAACGTAACCCGTTTCTTCTATAAACTCCCGGAATTGGGCGTTGGTCACTTCTGTTTCATCCATCCAGAAACCATTGACGTTTACTTTGTGTAAAGGATATTCATCTCGTCGTCCCTCATCATCGGCGGCCCCCATATAAAATTCTCCTGCGGGTATCCATATCATTCCTTCATGAGAAATATCTCCTTGCGGAATATTTTCGGAACCATTATCAGCATTCCCGGAAAACCTTTCCGGCAACCCGGTTTCGCAAGAAGTTATGGTGTCGGGGACCGTATGTTCCGTATTTTTCTTTTGGGTTTGCTCTTGATCCTTTTTTCCGGAATTACAAGATGTAAGAATGCCGGATAATACCAGGTACAGAACAAAGAAACAGGAGAGATTCTTCAGATACATTCTATCGGATTTTGATTTCGGACCTAAAGGTACTAATAAACGAATAAAATACAGGAGTGAAATGGATGTGAGATCAGGGTAAACATATTATATAAGAGAGGAGCAGTAATTAGTAATCCGTAAGCGGTAACAGTGTTACGGTTCAGGGTTGAGGAGTCCCGATATATCGGGCTGGAGTTGGAGGTATTATTTCTTTGTTATAAGTTACCAGTTTGCCAGTATTTATAATTCTCCAAACCTGGAACCCGGGGCTTCGATACACCCATCGCTGCGCTTGGGCACTCAGCCGCCTACGCTTTGATGCAATGTGACTAAGCCTAACATAGGTTGCCTTTTTTCTTAAACTTAATGTATAATGAAAAAAGGACAAGAACACAGAGTGTTTGATTTAGGCCTCAAATTGCAATTAGTCAAGCAGATTGAAAAGGGAGAACTCCGGGTTCGTGATGTTAGCCAGCTTTATCAGGTAAGTACCACGGCGGTATATAAATGGTTACGTAAATATTCCGATCTTTACGTGAGTAATACACGAATGATAGTGGAAAGTAAAAGTTTATCAAAGAAGCAAAAAGAGCAGGCAGAGCGCATTAAGGAGCTGGAACGGGCTTTGGGTCAAAAGCA
>NZ_JBRKIS010000015.1:0-28325 GCF_052983315.1 Sinomicrobium endophyticum | reverse complement strand
CAGGTTTTTGGTGCACCGAGTGACATTGAGGACTACATTTTTGAAATGGCCAATAGAAAAGGGAAAATATATACATACAATAGGAATAAAGTGTATACTATTGATGATAAAATCGTACGTTTTGATATTAACACCAATACGGTATTATTGGGCATTGATGGGAATAAAACCTTTAAAATAGGAGACAAAATAGTGGAAACCAAAAGGGTGATACCCCATGGCCCCGATAGAACCACTACTTTGATAGATTTAAAATTTTTGGGTAAAAAGGTAGAAAGCGAAGAGGGATCCATAAAAGGGTTCAACTATGCTTATTACCAGGTTTTATATTTGTCCAATACAGACAGGCGATTAGTGCTATATTTCAATTCTTCTAAAGCCTTAGTGAATGTTGGATTGGAAGAATAAGTATAGTAAGAATTGAGCCCTTACATAAAAGGTACATCTTATTGATGAAAAGCTAAAAACTCAGGTAGTCTGAAATGAATTATCTGAGTTTTTTCTTTCAGGAAAATATCTCTACAATATAATTCGTATCCTTAAGCAATAAAGACAACTAAAGTCTACCAATTCAAATGTTCTTTTAGGTCGCAGTGAGTCACGAATTGTCAGATATTGTTTTTACCGCAATAATCACCGGAGCTCTATTTTTGCTTTTAAAATTTTTTATCCCGCTGTACCGGAAGACCTTCGCCATGAGGAACATTCAGGAGAAAGATATAATTAAGGCCCACATATCTCCGGGATTGAACAATCGTCCCATCTGCTTGTGCCCCGGCAATTGATTTGTGCCGGCGAATTACGCATTGATACCTGGAAAACCACTGTAATTTCTACAGAAGTTCCTCTCATGCTCATGGAAGAGGGAATGACCTTGGAATTTCATACTTTCCCCGGCGATTATAGTTGTATTCTGCAAATAAAGCGTTGTTATTAATATTCCAGAAGTGGCACTGATGTATAAAATTTAAACAGTTTCCTATATTTGGGAAAATCTGCTTTGTGTACGTGCCTGCTTTGATATTCAGCTGCTTGTGTTTACTTTCTTTGAGTTTATCGTTATCCGTATCTGTAAACCGTTTTTTACAGGTGTTTTGCCCGGAGGGAACGGTCTGAAACCTGTAATGTTTCGCAGGTTAAGCGACCCGGTTTCTGGTCGTGTTCCATGGCGGTGAAGTGATAAGGGATAATAGCAGGCAGAACGTGCCCCTTGCGGTACGACAAATCTCCCCGGCCCGGCAATACAGGTTCGGGAACACCTCCGGGCCGCCACCGTAAGCATCTTGGCAAGCCCGGCACCGGGGGCAACAGCACTGCCCGGCGGATGACTCCGCTGCCGGGGAGCCGGCAGGTTGAAGACAGGCGACCTCCCGGTAAAGGTTTACCCTCCCTTGCTGACGGACCGGCATACCGTATTCCCGGGCGGATAATCCGGGGTCTGTTTCTGCCATTTAAGGGATTGTGTATTCACTGAACCGGGGTGGGTTTGCCACATATGCATTCCCTGAAGCTGTAAACCTGACCTGGTATGCGGTTTAAGTAACCGGGTACGATTTTATAAGTAATCCGGTTAGCCGTTTAAGCAATGACGTACAAATTCATAAGCAGCCCGGTAAGCGGTCAACGGAAATGCATAAGTGGCCGGCAGGGGCCTTTATACCGCACCCCCATTTCTTTAAACTGCAAAGCTGACCCGGTAAGCTGTTTAAGCAATGGCCTTCGGATTCACAAGTAACCCGCTAAGCCGCCAACCGAACCCTGTATGCCGTAAACCGGGTCCCTTGTGATTTCGTACCCATTCCCTTAAGCCGCAGATGTAAGCCAGTATGCCGTTTAAGCAGTTGCCTGTGAATTTACAAGCAAGCCGGTAAGTGGAAGACGGGACCATATATGCTGCTAACCGGATTTCTCAGGCCGCGGGGGTAACCTGTTTTGCTGCCCAGGCAGTTATGGATAAAATCATAAGCAGACCGGTAAGCGGCTTACCCTTCCCCGTTAGCCGCTTACCGGTGTCCCTCCAGTGTATACACAATCTCTTAAATGGCTGTTTTCCGGGCTTTAGAGCGGAAAAGCATCCCGGTCCTTCGAAGACAGGTGGACCCGTTGGTGTAACAGGGGAAGTGCCTTGAATATCAAATCGCCACATCATAAAAAAGTGTCGAAAACCGTGCGTAACAAGAAGCTTAAAGAACAGTGATTTATTTTGCCTCTGCAAACTTTGTGTAAACCTTTGTGGTATATGTGGTTGAAAATCAATTATGAATAGTGCTAAGCAGACCTGTCGTTAGAATTTAACACATCGGTAATAAAGTGAGATTTAAGATGCTCCGATGCTTGCGTCGAAAAATATTTTCTCGGGATTTCCCCGAGGTTGTTGACTTTTTGGCATAAGTATATAAAAGCCCGGGCCGTCAGTAACAAATCGGCATGGCCTTCAATGTAGAAATAGCGGATTTGGAATTTATCTTTAAAAATGGAGGGCGGTTGCAATATGGGATGATAATCTTTAACATAATGTTTCCGGCTTTCAATCAGTTTTTTCTCATAGGTGTTCATAACGACTGTTTTTAGGTTCATCGGTTTTGTGATCTGTTTTTCTTGAGTTTTCAGCGGAAAAATCTTTGCTCAAACAACAGTTTCTATACAATGCAGCCGCTTTAGGCGTTGGAGTTCTGCTTCGGACACCTTCCGAGCCTGTACCATAAAATCATTATAGAGGACAAAGGCTTTTTCGTCTTCCTTTTTCGTGATACCGGGTTTGGATTTAAACCGCATTTCGTGGTGTTTATTGGACAATAGGCGGTATAAGTGATGCACCTTTAGCTACAGAACTGCTTAAGCAATTATATGCGAAATCATAAGCAAACAGGTATGCGGTCAACGCGGTATACAGTTCTCATTACGCAGCTTTCCCATTCCCCTTCTGGTGTAACCCGAGATACGTTAATGGCTGTTCTGAAGTCTTTAATGGGATGCCTGTTGCCGGTTTCCCAACTTCTGAACCTTTTACGTTAATTGTTGTCACCTGTTCCGGGTTTTTGGAATATATATAGTATAGAATGTTGGTCAATAGTTATGGCCTGCTAATTTAAATGACTTATGACTGAAATTTTAATTGCGGATAGCACATCTATATTCAGACAAGGGTTATACACCGTTATTTCTACCCTTCCCCGAAGTGTGGTTGTTGCAGAAGCCGGTAATGGTAACGAAGCCTATATCAAAATAGTGCAGCACAGGCCGGATATTGTGATCATAGATCTTAACATGTCCGGGATCAGTGGGTTTGAAGTTATCAGGAAGTCGAGAATGAGAAGCCCGGACACACGGTTTATAGCCCTGACCCTGCATCATAGTATGCATTATTATAAAAAGGCGATGAGTGTTGGAGCAGACGCCTTTTTATCAAAGGGAACTTCCCTGAAAGAATTGCACGAATGTATGGATTGCCTGATAAAAGGAGAAGAATACGTCAACAATTTCTTCAGGAAAAATATAAAAAAAACAGTGACTTCCATGGACCGGTTGACCAGAAATGAAATACAGGTTTTAAAAAAGCTGGTTGACGGGAAGACCAACCGCCAGATGGCTGATGAACTCGGCTGTGGTGAGAAGAACATCGAAAAATTAAAAACCAATCTCAGAAAAAAACTCCATATCCCCTCTTCTTACGGAGCATTGTTGTCCTGGGTATTTCAGAATAAATCTTTAATACTCGATCTTCCGGATTGATTCCGGGTACTTTCGCGAAGACTTTCTGTGCCGGGAAAGCAGGTTACGGGTAAAGTATCTTAAAAAAGGTTATTTTTTGTCACCTGTTTCCGGTCTTCGGGAATATCTATAATAGAAGAAAGACAAAACTGCTTTCCTGAGATGGCAGTGCCTTCTTTTTGCATGAGGTCATTTAATTTTACTAACCTGATAGTAGTCAGTGATGCGTTAATTTTTGATCAATCCCAGTAAAAGTGTTGGTGCAACTGGCTTTAAGTATGCACAAGGAGCTTTGAGAAGGCCTTGGATCGGAATTTAACGCATCGGTATAATTTTCAGAACGGATTTCCGGTCAATGATCTGTTTATGATGGTAAACAATACATCAATAGCAGGTCCAAGCCATCAGCCCTCCCCGCGAGGACATCCAATACTATGTGTAAAGGAAAAATGCTATTATTCCGGAAATCCAAGGAATAGATAGCCTCATTTGTATTCACATAATAAATTTATCCACAAGCTAAAAATAACAACAGCTATGAAAGTACATCATTTGAATTGCGTTAAAATAGAATCGCCATTTGGCTCGGCAATCGGACATTGCATACTGATTGAAAGTAATGAGTCCCTTACACTTATAGATGCAGGTATCGGAATGGCGGAAACAAAAGAACCTGAAAAAATTCTCGGGAAAGAATTGGTGGAAATAACGGGATTCCAATTTGACGAAAGCCTTACTGCAATTAAGCAAATAGAGCAATTAGGATTAAATCCTGACAAAGTAGCGAATATAATCTGTTCGCATCTTGATCCGGACCATGTTGGCGGGGCTGCGGACTTTCCCAAAGCCAGATTACACCTCTCAAAAGAAGAATACAACAGCTTTAAAGATGGTCATGAAAGGTACCTGAACCACCAACTGTCACATAACCCGGAAATTCGCTTATACGAAAAAGACAACAGCAACTGGTTCGATTTACCCGCCCGCAAACTGGATCTGGATATTGAAGCCTATTTAATACCACTGTTCGGGCACACTCCCGGCCATTGTGGTGTGGCCTGTAAATTGAATAATCGCTGGACTTTTTATGTTGGCGATGCATACTATTTAAGAGCAGAACTGGAAGACAGAAACCATCCCATTGACCGGTTAGCGACAATTAGAGCCGTAGATAATAAAACTCGGCTTCAGTCCCTGGATAAAGTACGGAAGGTAATCAGCAACTTCGGTGGTGAGATGGAATATTTTGGTTATCACGACCCAACAGAGTTTAAAAAAGAAAAGGTCAGTGAATAACTGTGTGTGTCATATTAAATTCCGGAAATCCTTCCTTATGGTATTTCCGGAATTTCTCAGCATCATAAGACAGCATAGCTATTTCTCTGCGGTTTTGCGGGAAAATGGAAACAGGTCTCACAAAGATGCTAAAGGGCAGCCCCTTGTGATAATCATCTTCCCGGTATTAATGGTTGTTGTATTAGATTGTTTTACCGGACAGGCTTCATAACAATATACCCCGGCATAAAAAAGCTGGGGCACCTGGATAAAAAACCGCAAGGCAAAAGGTATAATCATGGACTGTAAAATCATAAAATCCGTTACAATAGTGATTTTTCGCGACAATCAATCAATCCAGCTTAAACATGCTCTGAATGAAACAACTCAAGATGAGTTTATTGTGTGTTGGTGCTAATTTTTAATCACTATTTCATTTATCATCGTCATAGGTATTTTCATTCTATTTAGTGTTTGAGGACTTTCCTTGATATATGTATCGCCTTTTATCTCTTGATGGATTTTGGCTTCAATAATCCAACCGGTATTTTTATTCACCTTAATTTCGGATCTCATTGAACCTGTTAAGTCGTATTTCGTGAGTATTCCGTTTGATGATTCGGTATAAGCATCTTTATCGGTTGTCTTAATTTTTGAATACCCTTTTATTAAAGCATAATCTGGGGTCAATTCGGCAAATTCATAGTCCGTGGTTACTTTTGCAGTCATCAAAGATTTAAATTCAGTTTCTATAGTCCATTTATCTTTTTTGTTTACAGGTTTATCCGGATAAATTGCTGTAACCATTTCAATAGTTCCTTTTAGCGCATCACCTTTGTATGCATTCATGATCTGCTCTTTTTCAGTTTCAGGAAGTTGTTTAAACGGCGTCATAGCAGTTCTCCAAATGGTTTCAACATTTTTAACGTCAGTGACCTTCCCCGTTTTACTCATTGTAATTCCAAAAGGTTTATCTGTCACTGCGCCTAAAATTGTAGAAAAGATATCATCGGGGTCATGTTTCTCAGAACTAAAATCTATGGTCGCTTGTGGCATTTGCATAGCGATATCGATTTTCTTGAATTTGGCATCAATGTTATACCCGTTTTCAGTACTGTCTTTGACCAAAAAGGCCATTGTACTGGTCGTTGCCACAACCATATTCATTTTTTGTTCGTTAACCTATTGAATTATAGTTGCTTTAGAGCTCGAAATTTGTTGATACTCTTTTCCTTTCCAGAGCTTTAAAGATAAACCGGTGCTTTGAGAATGGCCCGGAATAACAATAATCAATGCAAAAATCAAGGTAAAAATTGATCTCATTTTATATGTAAGTTTATGGTATTCAGTCGTTTTAATTAACGCCAGGTCGTTATTCAATATTAATGCAGCTATTTAGGTACTTTCGGGAGTGAACAAACATTTGTAATTTAGTGTATTAATCTGTAAAACAGCCTGCCGGCTGGCAGGTTAGAAAAGCTTAGCCCCGAAAAATGGGCAAAGCACCAAAAACGGGATTTTTCTTTCAATTCTCTTCTTCCTCAAATCAAATCTCATTATAATTATTCATATCCTTTTAATATATCGTCTATCATCCGGTTCAGGGAATATGTTCCACCTCCGGACAGATACCAGACGTTCGGATCTACATGAATAATACGGTTGGTTTTGAACGCATTGGTTTTTTGAATTAAGGCATTTTCTATTTCGCTTTTATTGGTCTTCTGCCCTAACATAATCTCATTTCTGTCTATAATATAAAGAATATCGGGGTTGACACGGCTGATATATTCACTTGATACTATAGTACCATGTATACCTGTTTGCTTATTGTCATCGGCCGGTACAGCCTTCAGATCGGTGAACACAAATCCATATCTGGAATTATTGCCGAAGGTACTGAAGGCTCCGGCATTGTACATTAATATCATAATTTTCTTCGGACTTGCCGTTATGGTTTTTATCGCTTCCCCGATTTTACGTTCTATTTCCGCCACTTTTTGGTCGGTTTTCTCTTTTACCCGAAAGATGTCACCAATAGTGTTTAAATTATCGATAACAGATTGTTTGTAATTGTCGTTCCGGACACCGAGATAAACGGTAGGTGCGATTTTTGATAATCGCTCATATGCACTGGACGTCACGGCCGATATGACAACCAGGTCCGGCTTTATGTCGTCAACCAGTTCCAGATTGGGTTGAATGATCGATCCGGCATCCTGTACGTTGGTATCATTTTTATATTTTTCAAGATGTTTGGCCACGTAATCTTTGGGAATACCTGCTACCGGGATGTTCAGTTCATCAAGGGTTTCCAATGTTCCCGCATCAAATACCACCACTTTCTGAGGTTGCACAGGAACCTGAGTCGTGCCCAATTCATGCGTCACTGAAATGGTTTCGGCCGATTGTGTTCGTTTTTTGTTTTTACAGGCCGTAAAAGTTACTGCAATTGCGGCAAATATTGTTGTTAAAAGTTTTATGTTCATATTAGTTCATTTGAAAATTATACATTATATTTTGTAATAATTGCATAGGAGCGTTGCGTTATCCCTCGTAATTCTAAAGTCAATCCCATAAAGTTTTTTAAGCATATCCTCTCTCACAATTACCGTTGTTTCGTCATCGCAAATGACCTCTCCGTCTTTAAGGCCGATGATATAATCTGAATAATTTGCCGCGAAGTTAATGTCGTGAATGACTATAACGATCGTTTTGCCTAACTCCCTTGCCAAACGGGTTATGGCCTGCATGATATCAACGGCATGCCTCATATCCAGGTTGTTGAGTGGCTCGTCCAATAAAATATACTCCGTATCCTGGGCCACTATCATCGCTAAAAATACAAGTTGACGTTGTCCCCCGCTTATTTCATCGATATACGAATCCCGGATGGGCGAAAGATCCATCATAGCAATAGCTTCCTCTATCTTTTCGTGATCCTCTCCATTCAAATGGCCCTGACTGTGTGGAAAACGTCCGAAAGCAATCAGTTCGGATACTTTGAGTTTCAGGTCAAAAACATTGTGCTGTTTGAGAAACGAGAGTTTTTTGGAAAGTGTTTTCAACGAATAAGTGCCCAAACCCTTACCATCAATGCTTATATTTCCCTGTTCGGGTTTTTCCAGGCCGGCGATGAGCGACAAAAGCGTGGATTTTCCGGCCCCATTAGGACCGATAAGGGAAACCACCTTTCCTGCAGGAACGGAAAGATTGATGTCTTTCAACACCGGATGCCGCCCGTATTTTTTACCTATCGAATGGATTTCTATCATATTATTTCCGAAGCTGTTTAATAATAAGGGCAAAAAAATAAACCCCGCCAAGTAAATTTATAAGTACGCTCAGGCTGTGTCTGTAATTCAGGATATGCTCTATGGCGAACTGGGCACCGGTCATCAATACCAATGCAATTCCGAATGCCAGTACGATGGTTCGTGAATGTGATGCCGTATTGGATAATCTATACGTGATACCGGAAACAAAAATACCGACAAAAGTAATCGGCCCGATCAGCGCAGTAGATACGGATACCAATACTGAAATAGCCAAAAGCTGTTTTTTAGCCATGTTATCATAGTTTACACCAAGTCCCATGGTATACTCCCGGCCGAGGTTAAGAAGGTCGAGGTACCTGAAATAGCGCTTTAAATACAGCAACAGGGTCAGCACGACCACCGAAGCGATAAGAAGGGTATTCGCAGACGTCCGTCCAAGTGAGGAGAACATGGCACTTTGCACATATCCGTATTCATTCGGGTCGATGGCCATTTGCAGAAATTGCGTTGTAGTACTGAAAAACATACCTAGCACCAAGCCGATCAAAAGAATATAGTATACGTTCTTCTTCTGATTGCGAAACAGAAAAACATACAGCACAAACGAGTATGCTGTCATAACGACCGTCGAAAAGACAAAGCCCCATACTTTTGACCGGAACAGTTCACTTCCGGAGCCCAATGTCATCAGCATCAACACTTGTGATAACACAAACAGATGTTCATACCCCATCAGTGAGGGAGTCAGGATCTTGTTTGCCGAAATGGTCTGAAACACAATAGTGGAATACGCCACGGTCAGGCTGACCAGTACCAACGTAAATAACCGTTCCAGTCTGCCTGTTATAATGAAACTTTCGGTAACAGTAGCGTCAAAGAACACAAACAACACCATCAATAGAATGGCTGTCAGACCTATGATAATTTCCTGTTTTCTCACCTTCCTCTTTTAATTAAAATGAACAGAAAAACCAAGGCTCCCAATGAACCTACAATCATACTGCCCGGTATCTCATAAGGAAAAATAATGGTCCTGCCGATGATATCACAGACCACGAGCGTTATCGCTCCGTAACAGGCCGTATAAGGCAGGTTTTGACGCAGATTATCACCATGTATAAGAGATACCAGGTTGGGGATAACCAAATCGATAAACGGTATGGAACCAACCGTTAGCATGGCTGTACTCACCATTATGGATGTGAGGATCAGTCCGACGCTGATTACTACCGGATAGTTAACGCCCATATTGGCCGTAAAATCTTTACCAAGCCCAACAATCGTAAAGCGATTGGCATATAAATAACAAATGACAAATAGCGGGATCAGGATATAGATCACTTCATATTGCCCTTTTAGTGTTTTGGAAAAATTCCCGATCATCCAGCTTTCCATGTTCTGAACCATGTTGAAATGCACACCGATTACATTGGCGAGAGCATTCAATGTATAACCGTACATCACCCCGAAAATTGGTATAAGTACCGTGTTTCGTTTCACAAAATGAGCTATGGAAAAAGTAAAAAGAGCGGTTAGAGAAAAACAAAAAAACACGCCAAAAACAAGTTTTGGCAGTAATCCGGATTGGGAAAAGAGCAGCAGGCCAAACAATATCCCCAACTTTGCCGCATCCAAAGTTCCGGTAGTAGTAGGCGATATAAATTTATTTTGAGCGAGTTGTTGGATGATGACCCCACAGATAGCAAGACCTGCCCCGGTCAGCACCAGCGTTACGGTTCGCGGAACGCGGCTGATCAGCAGGATCTCGTTATCGTGTGTGTCGGGACGAAACAGGTTTCCTACATCCAGCGGTTCTACACCTATAAACAGCGAAAAAACAGACACCAATACCAAACAAAACATCAGTACCGATAAGATCAGCACTTGATGGTATTCGGTATTTAGGGTACCTCCCGATCTTTTGATCATTCTTTCCAGACCTCGTAATAAATTATTTCGGCTCAAATAACATAAGGCTTACTTCTTCCGGGGCAAACGGTTTCTGAGCTACATTTTTGGGGATCACTACAAATTCACCGGTATTGACCTCCTGAGTATGCCCGTCGGCAAATTCGACAAACAATGTTCCGTTTACCACATAAAACAACTTGTCGCCATTGTTATGTCTGTGCATTTCAAACGCTCCTTTCAGCTTTATGATCCTGACCAAATGGTCATTTACTTGTGCAATTTCTTTTAAAACCCAATGCTTGTCAACCTTATCGACTTCCGATTGGAGGTTTACTTTGTGTATGTTCATTATATCCTTTTTTATTTGTATCAGTGCTATTACTTAAAATGCCGAACCACGTAGATTTATCTGGAGCAAATAAAACCCGTGCGATTCTCTTGTAACCTATTCGTTATTCATTTGCTAACCGAATGAAACCGCTTGCTTCGCCACCTCTGGTCACATTAAAGGCAAGTGATGCGGTGTTATCCTCCAAATTGACCTTATAATATGCATTTATACCGTCTGACCTGTTAATGACCCGCAAAAACACCTGATCGTCCACGACCTCCACATTACCGGTGGAAAGCCCGAATACCGTCAGGGGTACGTCTGTAATCTGCGTAGTGTTCTTCGTCTCGATATCAACAGCATAAAACCCATAGATATTCGTATTCAAATTGGGCAATAGGGGAGATGTTGCTTCTTGTGAAGCATCTATATACAATTTGCCGTTGAGTTCCCGGAAACTCCACAGGAGGGCTCCGTCGGGCAATCCCAGGTCACTGGTATTCAATTCCCAATTCGGGTCAAAATCGGTTTCTCCCGCTTTGATCCGGAAAATAAAAGAGTTCTGCTGTTGCATCACATTGGATTCGTCAAAATCCCACCCTACCGTCATGAAATATAGCGTGCCATCTTTTGCTTGTATCCAGGCGGGATATTCAGACACGGCGTAGCCATGATTTTTGGCTTTAGGATGCACGATTGTTTTCTCCAGTACTCCTGTCGCAATATCAACAACGGCCAACGTGTATTTTCTGGTGTTATCGAGATTGCCACTACCATTTGTCCTCGAATAAGTCACACTTACATACAGCTTGCCTTCTTTTGCTGCTAAGGTTTGAATACCTGTAAACACATTGTTGCTGATATCAGTTCCTGTCTCAACGGCCGAAGAAAGATCGATCTCTCCGGTACGTTGCATGGTACTCGGATTAAATTTCTGAACCTTGGTCTTTCCACGATTTCCGTCAAAATAGAACCCTGTTGTTTCGTCTACCACGATGTGTTGTGCCGAAGTTCCGCATTTGATAAAACCGTTTTCTTCGAGTCTTCCGCTCGATGCCACACTATAGCACAATATCCCGACCTCACCGGCTAAGTTGGCTCTGCTGAACACCCAATTTTTGTAATGCCTGAATCCGCCGAAGTTCCTGGCTTGAATGGAATATCCCTCAATATTGTCCACATCACCTGTTGGCATATCTGAATAAGTGGCATAATATCCGGAACCATCCGAAACCTGCCATTCCGCGGTCAGAAGCACATACTTTCCTGATGTACCTCCGTTATCATCATCTGTTACAGGAGCATCATCGTTACTGCATGATACCAATATTGCGGATGCCATCAGTAGAAATGCTCCTGTTTTTAAGAATTGCTTTCTCATGTTCTGTTATTTCAATGTTTAAGATTAATATTTCAGTATGTAATTAAATTTTAAGTGAAAACTCCGACCTGCGTTCTGGATTTTAAAGTTGTCATACACTTCCTTGTCAAACAGGTTCTTGCATTCTAAATTAACCGTCAATGGTAATGTGTTTTTGGGTTTCCATAGAAAACCCAGCGAATGAACCGTTTGTGACGGGATGATATTCGGGGCATCCACCTTTGCTTCTCCCCATAAACCCAGAAAACCATCGGGTTCCGCATTCCTGGGAATGTAATTCAGATAGAACTCGTGCACGTAGCTCATGTTGTAGTATGCCTGCACCCGGTCATTTGCCGAAAACACCTTTTCAAACTGTAACGACGCCCCGATATTGGAAAAGAAGTAGGGTGTATTCCGTAACCTGGCCCCTTCCAGGTATTGCATTAACGGAGCCTGAATGCGAAACAGGCGGTAATCCTGGTAGGTGCTGTTTCCATTGAGCGTCAACCAGGACCAGGGCTTAAACCGTACATCTGCTTCAAAACCTATTCCCCTGACCGATTCGACGTTTACATTTTGTGCAAATATCAGGTTGACCGGAACGGAAATAATAAGATCTTTTGTGACCCGGTAGAAACTGTTTAATTCTATATCCCACCTGTCATCCGGACTGGTTCGGAACCCAAGATTACCATTGGTGCTTCGCTCCGGCTTAATGTTGAAGTTTGACAATATGTACGAACCATTTCCCAATATTTCGGTCTGTTCGGGAAGACGGGTAGCCAACTCGACTGATAGCCGGAAATACGTACGGTTGGAAAGGTTCAATTTTACCGCTTCCGCCAACCCGAACCTGGAGGTCCTGGCACTGTTGGTTTTTTCATTCAGGTACCCGGTACCGGCATCAACTTCCTGTCCTTTTGTTTTTGCTCCATAATATTTAAGCTGGAACAGGTTTTCAATGCGTCTGTCTGCAAACTGTCCTTTCCAGCCAATCGTTCCGACAAGTTTGGTATAGTCTGCCGGCAGGCTTTGCAAATCGACCGGGTTCTCCCCAATACTGGTGGGGCCGTAGGGGTCCTTACCTTTACGATTATAGTCATTAAAAACAATATTCAAGGCTAAGGTGTGGTGAGGATTTATCCGATAAGTCAGCCCTGTTCTTGATGTCAGGTTGCTATAGGTAAGCTCAGCCATGGTCGGTCGCCCCGATTCACCCCGACTGTTTACATCTGTAGGAGGGTGAAAATTACCATACCAATCGTATGAACCGCGCAACGTGTCTGTTTGCTGTCCCTTTATCTTGCTGTATACCAGGAATTGGTCCATAGAAAACTTCTGGTCTGCAAATCCTTTCCTGTATCGTAATGTAGGAATAACAGGAGCGTTTTCCTGTGCGAAAGAGGCACCGAACGGCTTTTCCATCAATGCCGCAAACTGATTATCCCTGCGGATGGAAAAAGCTGTAATGCCAAGCCGCAATTCGTCTGCCCACGAGAGATCGGTCAAACCACCGTATATTTCCGTATAGGCATGTCTGTACCGGTTGTGAAACAGCTTAACGCGCCGGGGAGATACGGTTGCCGTTTCAGGATCAGGAACACTAGCCGTTACTGTATAATCGTTGTCTGAGTAATTATAGAATGCATCCACTCCCCAGAACGTATGATTTTTAGCATTCGGATGTTTCAGATTCAGGGAAAGGCGGTGGGTATTGAACGATCCGATCTCATACGATAAGGTTACGGACCGGCTATTCTGCATCCTGGAAACCATATTGATGGCTCCGCCCAAAGCGTCTGCTCCGAGATCGGTAGGGAGCACTCCTTTATAAATTTCTACCCTTTCCAGCATATTTGCAGGAGTGGCGGAAATATTATAACCTGCCCCGAGATAGTCTGTGGGAATGCCATCTTTGAATATCTTGATGGATTTGCCCTGAAAACCGTTGAGCATGATATTGGTATTGCTTCCCAGCCCGCCTGCCTGTCGTACGCGTATACCGGCCGACCTGTTCATCAGCTCTGCCAGGGTTACCGATTGTGCCCGGGCCTTTTTTGTATCTACGATTTCCGCTTTTACGATTTCATTCCGGGCTTTTTGATTTTGGGTTTGCCCTGTTACCGTCACTTCCGAAAGTTCTTGGGTGTCTTCTTCCAGAACAAACCGGACCTCGGCATCTTTACCCTTAGGCAGGTAAACGGTTTTCACCTGTATAGCTTTACCAATAAAACTTACCTGCAGCTGATATGTAGTGTTCCCCGGCAGGGAAATTGAAAAATGTCCGTTTTTGTCGGTAATCGCGTATTTCTTCTCAGCTTCCGGCCCCGATCCGTCTATCATCATAGTGGCGCCCATTGCTGCTGTCCCGTCTTCAAGGAATACATAACCCTTGATATAACTATCCTGCGATTGGCATAGTCCCTTTTGCAGAAAAAAGAGAAGAAAGAAGGGGAACAGGATATATCCGGTGTAAACTTTCCTCATCCGTCTACTTATTTAGAATTAATTTAAATTGCAGGCAAATTTACCTATCTTTGGATGCGGAAAAAGCAACAAGATGTACGCATCTTGCAATATTTAAGGATGAAAGCCCATGATGGGCACCTGCCTGCCGGCCAGGCAGGTTTAGCGAAAATGGTCGACGCCTCCCGATATTATCGGGATCGGGAAGATATAAACAAAGCTAAACCAATGGCTTATGAATTTATGTATCGATGAAAATTGAGGTAATAAACAAGAAAAGGAAAGAACTTAGTGGAGTTATGGAGATTCCGGATGGTTACCCTGTGCCTGAGGGCAGGCAAATTATGGAATCGCAGGATTATCGAAAGGGAAAAGAATTTTATGAAGAAAGAAAATGTATACATCTGGATGGCGTAAATATCAACTTCTTCAAGAAGTCCTGGGCTCATCAACAGGAGGTTTCAGTACGGTCGGACGGCCCCTATATCCAGATGCATTTTGAGCTTTCGGGAGGAGCTGCATACTACCATCACAATGACACACAATTTACGGTGCCTACCGCCCAGGGGGAGTTTAGTATGTTCTATATGCCACAATTGGACGGTACCCTGATCGATCCTCCGTGTTCAAACGCTACGAGCCTGGAGATCGAACTTTCCCGGGCATGGTTACTGGAGCATATCGGGCACAGTCCGGTCACGGCATCAGATTTTGTGAAGGGCATCACTTCATCCCGTCCCACATTGCTCGGAGGGAAAAGCTATAGCATCACCCCTTTTATCTCTCATACCATAAACAGCCTCCGTAACTGCCCTTATACGGGAAACATCCAACGATTGTATACCGAGGGAAAATTATTGGAGTTGCTGGCCCTCCAGCTCCAACAGGCAGATACTACGGAAACAATGCCCCGTCGGCACGTTCTCACAAAACAGGATGTGGAACGCCTGCACTTTCTCAAAGAAAAAATAACGGCAGATCCTTCAAAAAGCTACACCATACAGGAACTGTCTTATTTGACTTTTATGAACCGCACAAAGATGCAGGCGGGATTCAGGGAGTTATTCGGTTGTACCATCCACCAGTTTATTGTTGAAAACAGGATGACAGAAGCATATCGCCTGCTAACGGACGATTATTCCAACCACTGGAACATTTCGGAAATAGCCCGTCGTGTGGGATACCGGTATTACAACCACTTTTCGATAGCTTTTAAAAAGAGATTCGGTGTTCCGCCGAGTTGGTTTTTGAAAAAGTAAAAAGTCTTCCAAAATCGTTTACCTTAAAGAAGTAATCAAGAAAGGCAATATTAGCTCATGACAAAAGAATTACTTGGAATAAAATTACCGGAGACATTCAGAGCTTGCAACACTTCGAAGAGCAGGGGTATAGGACATAAAAAATCACCCGACACATGTTCAGGTGATTTTTAAGCATAATTTAATCCTTCTGTCTTTTAAATGCTGTTTGGTAAGATACGATGAAGCCCACGCATTGGAAAACTATTGTTCCGGAATAAATTTATAACGTATTGTACCCCAGAAGATATATTCTTCTTCCTGAATTAAATCTGAAGGTGAACCCACAATAACAGGAAAAATATCTTCCTCGGTAATTATTCCAAAATCATTACTTTTTTCATATACCACTTCATTATTGTCTTTATCCGTAACAATAAGATAGGCGAGGTATTTTTTATACAAGTACAATTCCTTATTACCGTTCTGTACCTGTCCTATTAATATTTTCTTGTCCCCCTGGTATATGAATACATCATTTTTTTCCACCTCGTATCTATAGGCGTATACCGCAGGTTCCGTTCGGATTTGGATGGAATCTTCCTTAAAGTTGATTTCCAGTACCCCGGGATCTTTGTAAAAACTCCATTCCTTTTTCAGGAAGGCTGTACCATCTCCTTCAACTTCTTCGCCCTCCGGCCCCGCAAAATGCTTCGCCTCCGTGATCTCATAAGTGCTGTCAAACACAAAGTTGTTATTATCTACCGGGTCAACGGGATCAACAGGGCTGTCATCATCGTTGTTTGAACAGGAAAGAAGCAGCACTATAAACGGGATAAATACTAATCGATTCATAATTTAATGGTACGGTAAAAAGGCAAAAAGTTAAGGAGTTAAAAACACTTACAACCCCAAAATGACTTAAACGAGTTCGATATTATATATTCCCAAAAGCCGAAAACAGGTGACAAAAAACAACCCTTTTTTATCATAAATGATGAAGTAATGATCCTCCATCTGGTTCCCGTTTGTAACGGGGTCCCATTTTACCCCGGGATCTTTAATGTTTTTTTATGGCAGGTCCCCCGTTTTTGTTGCGCTCAAACGAGGGCCTGTTGGAAATTTTCCACTTATATTACTTCTTACTTTTCTTTACAGGATATTTTTCAACGTATATTTTTATCATTTCACCGGGTTCTTTTCCCACGACTTTTTCGATAAGCAGAAATTCACATAAGGCTCAGGCGCACCGGTATTGAAATGGATATTGATTAATTGTTGTTTCTCTATTCTTATCTTGCCCTGGATTTCCTCAAACGTGTTATCCCCTTCGAAATTTCCGTTTTTCACCCCTGCTTTTTCCCTTGATCCCTGCATTTTTGTGAGTTTGGGGTAATGTTTTTCTCAACTGTTTAAATTTTCTCGATTTTTTGTCACCCGTTTTCCTTTTTTCGGAATAATATAGTGTAAGAGGGCGAAAAAAATAAAATTTAAACAGTCACTTAGTATTATGTATAATGAACTTGTCCTGAGTTGTTCTATTACCTACAAAATCATCATTTTGCCCCCTAATTTCGTAATTTTCTCGAACCGTAGCGCTGCTATGCTCCCGATAAAATCGGGATCCAAAATTACTTCATTAATGAACAAAAGCATGACTTTTCGCTCAAATACAACAACTCAAGACGAGTTCAATTTAAACAATTTTTGCAATGAAGAAAATTACCTTATTACATAATTTCGGATTTTCCTTTTTGTTTATTCTAACCATTTCAATTTATTCTTGTTCAAAAGACGATAGTATATCACATGAAACAGAAGCAAGTGGCAGTGTTGGTTTTTCAATACAAAAGGACAAACTCCACTTTAGTAGCAAGGAAGAACTTAAAAATTTTATTGATAATAGTAGTAAAAAAGAGTTTACAGAACAGATCAGGACATTACAAGAAAAAGGATTTAGACCGCTGACTCCTATTTTTTTTAGAAAACGAAACAGAAGCCTATAATGAATTTCTGATTAGAAAAAGGGATAGATTGGCTTCTAAGTCAAAAAATATACTTTCTTCCCGTGGGGATTCAAATATACTGTTGGAAGAACTGGATGAGGATGATGAAATTATTGCAGACCCCAGTTTTGCAGCGGTATTGAACGAAGACCGTGCTATTTATGTTGGAGATTCTTTGCATGTTTTTACTAGCAGGGGGGCATATAGCTGTAAAATTGAAGATGAACAATATCTGTTTGATTATCTTAATGGGTTGGAAAATGGGGATACAAATACCAAGCAAAGTAATACATCATCAAAAGTACCACCTGAGCCTCAGGATATGAATTGTCCAAATGGTACACAGGTTATTAGCGAAATTATTGATGGAAGAATGACACATCGGTATGTATGTAGACAAAGCACATTTACTCCCCCAACAAACACAGGTTCCAATATTCCCTCAAAACTTCCCCATGAGATAAAGCAAGATTTAGGGTTTTGTGCTATTGAAGGTGAAAGTTTGTGGCAAAAGGTGTTTGGGGAGGCTGAAACTTGCCATGATTATTTCGATAGTAGAAGACGAGTAAAAGTAAAGTTCTGGAATCAAAACTATTTCGTGTATTCATCCATTGGTGTTATGGTAAAATATCAAAAAAAATATACATTGGGTTGGCAGAAATCAGATGCGGTAGATTATACAGAATTAGGTATTAATTATGCGGAGTATACTTTTCCGATGAATATGACGGGATATAATGCTCTTAAAGAGCAGGGTGTTATTGCTAAATATAAGGGAGTGACTTATAAGGCAGATGGCACCATAGTAAGGGACTATAAACCAAAAACTTCTGGCTGGCCTTTTATGAACGAGGCTTATTTACCTGATGGATTAGAATTATATCTGTTTGATAATAAGTTTCAGGGTATAAAAGGAAAAGAGTTGAACAAACAAGTAGGGGAATTGATAAAAAAGGGAATTCCAGACGTATTAAAAGCGACCGGCTTGATGAAGGATCTTAAGGAAGGTAAAGTTAATATTACGGCTACTGCCTACGACCCCACTAAGGAAAGAATTAAGTTTATGCAAATAGGGAAAGTAAAGCAAAGTTCCGGAGGCAAAATAAGACATACTTTTGACAAGAATGCGATATTTACTTTTGTATTTGGAGATGGCGGGCTTGAAAAATTTGATTTTGGTGCAGAAAAGTATAAAGATGTGCGAATTGATTTTTATGGTGTTGCGAGAAGGGATGGGAGAATATATAAAGGTAAACAAATGGGATTCCGGGAAGAAAAATAAATATTACTTAACTAAATTCGACATGAAAAATTATTTGTTTGTATTTGCTTTTTTTTTAGCTATTATACATATAGAAGCACAGGAGGTTAGCATAGAAAAATCTATTTTTGGTATTCAAACAGGCTTCCTTGGAATATGGGTACATAATGAAGCAAAACTTTCCTCAAAAATTTCCTTACGGAGTGAAATTGGCTTAGATGCAGGTTTTCAGTCAGGCGAGTATTAC
Source organism: Sinomicrobium endophyticum (assembly GCF_052983315.1). Lineage (NCBI taxonomy): Bacteria > Pseudomonadati > Bacteroidota > Flavobacteriia > Flavobacteriales > Flavobacteriaceae > Sinomicrobium > Sinomicrobium endophyticum. Next base: position 9,238 of record NZ_JBRKIS010000015.1, on the reverse strand, counting down.
CAAGCCGTAGGAGTATACAAAGGGATGGCGTTAATACCTTCCATTACTTTAGAACCCCGGTATTATTACAATTTGGAAAAACGGAATGGAAAGGGAAGATCCTATGCCAAGAACAGTGGTAATTTTTTAACGCTAAGAATGAAATATTTTCCGGATTGGTTTGTCATTGCGTCAGATAAAAACAGAGTGCATACTACGGAGCAAATTTCTTTTATTCCAAAATGGGGGTTAAGAAGAACTCTCGGGGAACACTTTACTTATGAAGCGGGGATAGGAATAGGTTATTATCATAATTTTGATGAAAGTAATATTGTTTTCGATAAAAGCGGAGTGATGATGGATTTTCATCTTAGAATAGGATATACTTTCTAATCTGTAATGAAAGCCAATAAGAGAATATTTTTTATCTGCTTCCTCTTCTTATTATCGGGAGTAACCACTCCGATAATAAGCCAAACATTAACTCCACCCCGATTCTATACTGGTGTGGAGTTAAACAATAAAAATATTTTTTTTCGGGATGATGGCGGTTATGCAGGTTTTTTTGTGGGGACAGAATTGTTTTCTGTGTCCTTTATAGCCCCGGAAATCGAAGTAAAATACCTTACCGGAAATATTGAATATGAAGAAGCGGATGTAGAAGGTATAATTTCAGGGCAATTAAATCACGCTATGCCTTCTAAAAGTATCACTTCCGGTGAATTTGATAGTTGGACATATAGTATAACTCCAAAACTTGCATTTGGCGATGAGGATTTTCGATTTTTGATATTGCCCAAATACTCCATTGCATCTACATCTGTCAGGGCAAGTTATCATGTAATAGATGATGCCAGAGAATATTATAGCCGGGTAGAACAGGATGAAAAAAAGGAAAGGCAATCTTATTTTACATTTGGAATAGGGGCTGAAGGACACATTTTTGACACTGATAAACTTTCTTTTGCCCTTACCCTTCATTATAGTGCATGGAATATCCGGGAATTGTTTGATGGCCTTAATGTAAAAGGCCTTAGAGGTGAAGAAGGTAAGGGCGCTATTGGAATCGGGTTTAGAGTATACTTTAACCCTTTCGCTGCTAACGACGACTAAGCTTCTTCCATTCTTTCACTCTTCCCAACGTTCTCTTTCGCCTCACCTAAAGCCTGAGCCGGGATTTTTTTATAAGCTGAAAATAATACGGTTTAAGCCCTTTACTTACTTTTCTTTACAGGATATTTTTCAACGTAAGCTTTCATCATTTCACCTGGTTTTTTTCCTACTGCTTTTTCGATAAGCAGAAATTCATAGGGCTCAGTTGCACCAGTATTGAAATAAATATTGATTAATCGTTGTTTTTCTATACCTGTCCTGGCTTGAATCTTTTCAAAAGTGTTTCCTCCCTCAGACTTCTCCCGCATAAATACTCCTAAATTGGTCCGCTTTTCCAATTTGTATTTTTTCTTTAGTTCCAAACTACGATCGGAGTAGACCGCGTTCCGTACATTTTTAATCGTGTCACCTGTATTGATTGCTATATTATAGAAGGAATAGGATCCTAATACATAATTTTTATGGTAAACTGTATTTGATAGGTATAAGTATTTAGAGATTTTCCAGCTTAGTAATCCATTCATTAAAATGTGGGCATTTGGTTCTAAGTAATGATAAACCAATATCTTCAGCTACCATAGGGCCAACTTGCGCTTTTTGACCTTTATAAGTAGGTATATATTTGATGATTCTCTTTGATGGTGCGGTTTGCGGAGATTCGTTAATTTCTTCGGGGGCTGTTTTTCCTATATCTTTTTTGAGTCTTTCAATTCCGGTTGGACTATCTGGATACATGAGGAAGAGCCGATCCGGATCAACCAATAGAAAAGTTTCAAACTCATGTAATTGTACGTATGGAATACAATTCGGATGATTAATAGATTTTCCAATGGCTTCTTCCAATGCTTTGACCTTTGCATAATGGTCTGATATATTTTGAATATCTTCGGTATATGGGCTTTGAGAGTCTTTTGGGAATGCGTATAGATCAATAAATGTGGTATACCAGGTATTGGGTTTATTTCGATCTGATTGTATCCATCGGACTACATCATTTTTTAACCAGTTGTACCGTGAAAGACCACCTTATATGTTGTTTATTACTATGTTTAGACCATCCGGTGGTAATTTTTCGTACTGAAACAAAAATGTTTAATGAAGCAAAATGTTTTACTAAAACATCATTAACAAATGCTTCTTCTGTACTTCCTTCTACTATAATATTTAAGAACTTCATGGTCTGCCTCCTATGATATTTTTTTCCCAGATTTGGCCGGTGGAAAATTCATCTAAATATACTTCTAGTGCTTTAGCATCCGGTCTGGTATATTCGGAAGCCCTTCCTTTTCGCTCAATAACAACAATGTCATCCAGTTCAAAATTATTAACCATGCTTATAGATTGTGTAGCTATAAATACCTGACAGTGGGTAGAAGCTGCTTTTATTAATCCGGCTACAGCGTCTATGGCGCTCGGATGAAGACCAAGTTCTGGTTCATCCAGAAATAACACGGTAGGGAGGTCTCTTGGATTTTGGGCCAAAAGACTTATTAGTGCTATCGATCTGAGCATACCATCCGAAGCTTGCCCGGAATTAAATATTTTATTCGTACCTTTTTCTTTCCATCTCAAAAGAACTTGTCCAAATTCTTCGTACAGCTCAAAATCATCAAAGAAGGGTAATACTAAACGAAGGTATCTTACTATTCTTTGATAATACGCTTTTTCTTCGTTTTGTAACCGAAAGAGAAAACTACCAAGATTTTCCCCGTTTTGCTTTAACCAACGGCCATCTGCCGAAGACCATTTTAAACGCATTGCGGAGGTATCACTGGTATTATGAAATTGGTATACCACCAATTTTTTAAGGGAGTTAAGAGTGACAAGAGCTGACTTGTCAGACAGTTCAATTAATCTCGGTTCTTCGTGTCCTACACCACAAGAAATCCAATCACCCTTTTTCACGGATTTGCCTTCTGTATGCCTATAATTTTCTTTTTTGAAAACTAACTTATCCGGTTTAGCAAACATTAAACTAAATTCATATTCGTTATAACCGCTTTCTGTTTCAATTTCTATATAAGCATCAATAGAATTTGTTACACTTGTCCCATCATGTAAAATATCATTAGACCCCCCAAGGAAAGACACATATTCTTGCAGCTTTCCATCCGAGTCTAACATCTTACTCAAAAAACGAAAAAACGAAATAAAATTACTTTTGCCCGAACCATTCGGACCAATCAAGACATTAATCGGTTTTGGCTTAAAGCTTTCTATAGCTTTAATAGACTTAAAACCTTTTATTGTAAAGGACTTTAATTTTATATCTGGCATATTTTTATTCTCTAATAAGTTGACTTATAGGTGTTGGTTTAAGTTTTTTTCTTTGATTCTAACTCTTGAACTCTCTTTTTTAAAAAATCTTTTACTTCCTTTAGTGCTTCATTAGCTTCAGTCAGAAGATCAATTCTTTTTTCCAATTCTTTTACTTTTTCCTTGCAACCATTACCTTTTGAGGTTTCTTTATGCATGGAACCCTTACCCACCAATAGCCACTCTGAATTAACTTCTGAGTATTTAAGAATAATTTTTTGAATGATATCAAAAGATGCATTGGGGTATTTATTACTTCTTTTATCTATGGAGAATAACCTTTGTACCCTTTGATGGTCCACGCCAATAGCATTACTGAATGCTGAAACATTTCCTTTATGGTAATAATCAATTAACTCTCTAATTCTTTTATTATCCTTTGGTAAATCCATAAATTGCAAAAATGTTTGAATAATAGTTGTTTAATTTCAAACATGTTTGTATATTTGTTGTCACATACAAACCAAAACTCATTTTTCCTTTTATTGGAACTAAAAAGGTAAGAAACAAATTTACGCAAAAATGAAGAGAAAGTATAATACTCAAATCGTAAATACACTTGCTAAACGGTATGATGTAACCACGCGCTATATTCGAACTTGTTTGAAAGGAGAAGGAAATTCCTTGTTAGCCGATGAAATACAAAACGAATATAAAAGGCTAGTAGGCAAATTGAATGTTGTGCTGGATTCTTTAGGTATTGATAGATAGGTTGGTTTTATTACTAGAATCAATCTAATTCATATATCACTTTAACTACCGACCAATTAAATTATGTCTATCTTTTTAAGAAATGTTCTCATATACTGGACAATGAAATTTACCTTCATGTGCATTTAAGAATTGGGTATACATTTTAATCCACAATCAAAACGAAATGAAGATGATTGGATGGACAGTAAATAGAAAGCAAGCTGGTGACTTCCCCCTAAAATTGTGAAATTATACAAAGAAAGGACGGAACTTGCATCCGTATGCCATCGCTTTTTATCGTGTGAAATAAAATCACCTTCTAATATATGAAAAATATGGGATCTGAATCAACTATCTCGGGGCAAGCCCGCGAGGTATTCAAACGAACAAACCTTAGTTCATTTCGATGCAGAACTCTTCGATAAACGCAGGACAGGCGTTGGGGAATTAGACCCATTTAATGGGATTAAAGGGCAGCCTACTGCATTGGCAACTGCCCTTTTCCTAGTTGAAAATGGGTGTCGTTGAATTAGTGTTTTTTATAAAAATCATGGAATCAAAATCTTTGATAAGAGGAAGGAAATAAATATCCTTTTCCGATTCTTTTGAATATCCGATTAACTTTGTCGGTCCTAAAATATCGTCTGAATTCAGCTCTTTTTTTAAGATTGACATATCTGCAATAAACAAATTTCCACTTTCGGCCATGACATTTTCCCAAAACAAACCTTCTTTTTCCTGAAAACTCGCTGTTTTAAGTTTTTCTGTGTAATTATGGTCACCGTTAATGAACTTTTCCTCCATATAGGAATAGTTCCCGTTTAAAGTAGTGAGCCCAATGGAATAATATGCTTTACCAAATTCCTGTTTCAAGTCCCGACCCATAATCCCAATTTCATTGTCAGTAATAATGTCATTTGAAATATGTGCATTATGTGCCCAAACAATTATTTTGCTGTTCTTGTCCTTTGCAAAATAAGAAATCCGGTCGGCCATTATTTCGTCTCGGCTTTGAAATGGCTTTTTGTTTTTAATATTGACGTAATTGATGTATGTATTCTTTCCGTTAAACAGGATTTCTTCAATGGGATTTGTTAAATTCTTTGTGGCTTTTAAATGATTTTCAATAGCCAGAATGTCAAAATAGACGGAGGTATTTGCTTTATATTCTTTCTTCAAATTATCCGTTGAGGTTTTTGCAATATCAGATTCTAATTTCAGGAGGAGTTTATGGAGTTTTTTATCATGGATAGGGGCAAGATGGTCTTTTAGTAGTTTATGGAAAACCCAATACGAATCGTCGCAACCTTTAAACGCAATGTTATAGCCGGACTGGTTGTCCTTATACCATTGCAAAAAAGACTTCATCTCCTGAGTCTGATAAATTGAAAATAAATGTTTACGGATTAGACTATCCAATGGGAGAGCGTACAAATCTCCGTTCAGGATTTCTAAATCGTCATATGGGTTTTCCAAAACAACAAGATTAAAGCCTTTTTCTTTGATCAATCTTTTTGTAATGATTTCCCGGAGTCGATAAAACTCTGAGGTTCCATGAGTACTTTCTCCAATGGCTACTATTTTTTTATCACCGATTTTTGTAATCAATGGGTCTAAACTATTGTGTATGGTTTCTTCATTGGATAAGTCCAATGGTGTGGAGGATTGGGATATTGCAGACTGGAGTTCGTTGGTGTCATATTTTTCCAATATCATTTTCGGGGTTTCTTTTAAGGTTTGAATGTCTTCGCCGTCAATGGTAACTTTAAAATCATCGAACCAGGCCGTACCTTTTTTACCTAATATACCACCCACATAGATAGCTTTGGCATTTGATGGATAGGGCAATTTTATCGAATATTCTTCCCAGTCTTTTGTTCCCCTAATCTTAAGCTTTTGCATACTTTCGAAGGCTAAAAATTTTGAATAGCCGTCGATTCGCATTAAAAGGCCTACATAGTTTTTGACATTTTCATATTTAATCTTGGCAGAAAGCCTAATGGTGTCTCCGGTATAATTTGCAGGTATTTTATAGGTTATACATCCAAATTCCCCGCTTTTATCAGATACAACCTTTCCAACAGAATTTCCGTCGTTTTCTTTTTCTCCTGTTACAACCTTAAAATTTCCCCATTTAAACCAACCCGTTGGCATTTCCTGGTTTTCGGGGTTAAAGTCGTCAAAATTCAGATTGTACTTATTTTGGGAAAATAGGGTAATAGGTAAAACCAGAATAAACAAAAGCAGTAGGTAATTTTTCTCTATTCGCATAATTTCGATGTTATTGTTTTTGGGTTGGAGCCTAACTTATAAATATATAAAATCTCGCTTCATTACTAAAACAACTTATCATTATTCTCCTGTCACCCCCATTGTTTTTATTCTAAATACCACAGATATATTATCATGAATATTTTTCCATTAAGCTTAAGAAGAGCGACAGGCCGGCCAACCCAGTTAATAAAGATCATTCAAGTAGTCTTTTTTACCGTCTATTCTTGTGTAATCCATCTGAAATAATTTTTTTTCATCCATTTCTCCCAAAATAGAATTATTATCTTTTATTAATCCATCCATCGATTTGAATTGAAAGTTTGTTGGATGGTTCAGTCGGATTTTAATACTATCTTTTACCAATACATAGTGACCGTAATACGCAGTGTCGTTTACCGATAATACAATTTGATTATTATATTCCAGGAACATCATGGGGTCACTTCCGAGGTTTCCATTATTTAATATTACCGGGGTATTATTTATGCTTACACGTTCTATCTTGTATGCCCCTACAACATCTTCGTTAACAGTGGCTCTCAAGTTAAAGGCAAATATGAAATAGGATACCGAAAGTACGACTACAAAAAAGACAGGGAAGTATCGTTTAAATATGTTTTGTCCGGTATTCATGACATGGTTAAATTTTCCTCCCAACTGTATAAAAAATTTGTATAGGTCTCGATAATATTCGGATAATAAGACTACTATGAGTACGAAGTCAACAAAAGTATGCCCTATTGCAAAATCAATATCAAATTCAATGTTTAAAATAAGGATATTAGAACAAACCCCAAGAGCCATTAGTAAAGCAATGAGTCTTGTCCGTCTGAAAACGATGAATACACCAATTAAAAATTCCGTTATACCTATAAATAGATTATAATGATACGATCTACCAAAGAAGGACCACATGTGTTGCGTTTTCGAAACTTCAACCAGTGGAACGTAGGAAGCGTAGTGTAAAACCCTGAATTGCATAAATAGGAATTTTGGTATTGCAAAACAGATCATGGAGGCGGATATATAGTAAATAATCAGGTATTTTAACCCGATTAGAATTTTTTTTAAATATGAGTTTTTCATCATAGTTTAATGTTCTTTGATGGGCTCCTCTTTCATCACCTCCGCAGACTGACTCAGCACCTTTCCATTTAGAAGTAACTTTCTATATCATATTGCAGCAAATAAAAACCCGAAAACTTCCTTTGGTTCTTTTTCTAGGAATAGAGCAATAACATATAATTCCCATGCATATGGTCTCTTTTCAGCATCGTTTAAAAGTTTGCTAAGTCGTCCTGACTTTATTTTTGTTCCGGCTGTTATTGCTTTTGTTGGCTTAGCATGCTTAAACAGGTATCGACCTAAATCCGAATTCCAAGTATTAGTTACAGTTTTCAGCTTATATGATTTAAAAATTTCGTTACAGGCTTTATTGATATCATTGTCAATAGCTTTGACAATAGCATAGAAATCATCACCATATAAAAGATCATCGTGGTCATTGCATAATCCATTTAATCTTTCAGGAGTAAGACCAGCTGCCTCTGCAATTTTTTTTTGGGCAATCCCAGATTGTTTAATGTATTTTCCTAAAGGTGTCAATATCGTATGGTTCTTATAGTTAGGTTTTTACGATTTAAATATTATTTATTTGGTAAATATTTTTCCATTTAAATAATTATTATATATATTTGTGTCATCAAAACTGATCTAGTTTTTTATTTATACATAGTTATTATCCACTAATGTGGATATAATAAGTCTCGTTATCTAAAACGGCTAAATTTTATAATGACGCGAGACCGAAGGGAAAATGCTTCCCCGAATTTTTGTATGTTTGCAAAAGTCGGGGCGGCTCCCTGTCGGAAACTGCGTCGAAGTGCTTAGCCGTGCCTAGATAACAGTGGAAGACAGGGAGCCGCCTTGATCTATATTATAGACTCTCTTCTTTTCCACCTTTAAGACTTGTTTTCAAAAACCATCCAATAATGAAAACGAGAAAATCGACAAAACCCATTATTCTTGTCTTGCACCACTTTTTCCGAGCATACTTACGTTGCTATGAGGCAACGCAAAGCCCCTTTAAATCCATTACAAAGAACATTAACAGCCCACCAGGCTGACCAATAAATCTGTCGGACGGCACAAGCAGAGGCATTATACCATATCGGCCAATATCTGGCTGCTGTCCCTTAACACCTGCCCATGCCCATGGAAACATATGGTTTGCCACAGGATTAAAGACAGCTTAGTTTATTAGTTATATTGCAATAGCTATAAAAATACTTTCTTTTATCCTTACCTGCAAATAGTATTATTGTTTCTTATTGTTTGATGGCCGGCTTTATACCTAATGTACCACTAACACTTTATTTATGAAAACACCACATCAAAAACTGGAACATCTCCAAGAAGTATGGAGCGCCGAAATGGCCACTTTCCGGGAACAACAGCAAATCCATAAAGTACTTAACGAAGAACTCCGGGAGTGTTTGCAAAAATTGAGGAACCTGACCTCTCCGGTCGGGCTTCAAGGGCAAAACGTATTGACTAAGCCTAACATAGGTTGCCTTTTTTCTTAAACTTAATGTATAATGAAAAAAGGACAAGAACACAGAGTGTTTGATTTAGGCCTCAAATTGCAATTAGTCAAGCAGATTGAAAAGGGAGAACTCCGGGTTCGTGATGTTAGCCAGCTTTATCAGGTAAGTACCACGGCGGTATATAAATGGTTACGTAAATATTCCGATCTTTACGTGAGTAATACACGAATGATAGTGGAAAGTAAAAGTTTATCAAAGAAGCAAAAAGAGCAGGCAGAGCGCATTAAGGAGCTGGAACGGGCTTTGGGTCAAAAGCA
>NZ_JBRKIS010000014.1:0-30489 GCF_052983315.1 Sinomicrobium endophyticum | reverse complement strand
CCACCAGGAACAACTCCGGGTTAGGAATAGTGTTCTGGAAGGCGCAAGGGAGCTTCGTAAGGGCCATCCTCGGCTGGGTTGTAGGAAGCTCTATGCGGAGCTCAAGCCTACCGGGATGGGTCGGGACAAGACCGAGGCCTTATTGCTGAGTCATGGCTTTAGGTTAAAGCGCAAGCGCAACCGTTACCGTACCACTTATGGGGGGAAGCATTGGTATCCTAATCGGATCACTGATTTACAACTAACCGGGATCAACCAGCTTTGGGTGAGTGATATTACCTATATCGCTGTATCGGCTAAGAAGCCTTATTACCTGACCTTGATCCTGGATGTGTACAGTAGGAAAATCAAAGGCTGGAGTTTGTCAGCCACCCTGACCGCAGAGGATACTATAGTTGTAGCTTATAGGGAAGCCCTGGCCACGACTGCTAAAACCGAACGGAAACAACTCATATTTCATTCGGATAAAGGCAGCCAATACGTTTATAAGCGATTAGCTGAGTTACATACAGAAAATCAGGTACAGCCTAGCATGGGCGGTAAAGCCTGGGAGAATGCTCATGCAGAATCTTTAAACGGCATATTAAAAAATGAATATATCGATTTTGACCACTCCCATATCAGTTTAAAACAAGGGAGAATATTGATAAAAAAAATCGTAGAAAAGTACAATTATCAACGTCCACATGGTTCACTAAAAAATATGAAACCTGTAGAATTTGAAACCTTTGTTCAGGGGTTAACCCCTGAACAAAAACCGAGATTTAAGATTAATTATTAACCAGAAAAAAGGCAACCATATTCAGGCATGCCCAAACTTGTAACCTATAACTGAAACTTGTAACCTGGAACCTGAAGCCTGGAACTATTTCTAATTTTTTAATGCGTTTGCCCTGATATATATTGGTGAATTCGTTTAACTTTTCCTAATTTGCACTATAATTGGATGATTTCTCTCCTTTAAAGAAGGAATGGTAAAGTTTCACTTGGATTAAATCAGTTAATAATGAATATTGCAGAACAACTAAGCTCACAGGATGCTATTAAATTGGAGAATGATTACGGAGCGCACAATTATCACCCTTTACCGGTTGTTCTAAGTAAAGGAGAAGGAGTGTATGTGTGGGATGTGGAAGGCAAGAGGTATTACGACTTTTTGTCCGCGTATTCCGCAGTAAATCAAGGGCATTGTCATCCTGAGATTATAGGCGCCCTGATAGAACAGTCACAGAGGATTACCCTTACTTCAAGAGCTTTCTATAATGATATGCTGGGAAGGTTTGAAAAATACATTACGGAATATTTCGGTTTCGATAAGGTTTTACCTATGAACACAGGTGCGGAAGCCGTGGAAACTGCTATAAAAATTTGCCGTAAATGGGCATACGAGAGAAAAGGAGTGGCAGAACAGGAGGCTAAGATAATCGTATGTGAAAACAATTTTCACGGGAGGACCACAACCATAATATCTTTTTCTAATGACGAAGGAGCAAAGAAAAACTTCGGGCCTTACACGCCGGGTTTCCTGAAAATACCTTATGACGATACGGATGCTTTGGAAAAAGTCCTGAAGACGGAAGATAACATAGCAGGGTTTCTCGTAGAACCGATACAGGGAGAGGCCGGGGTTTATGTGCCGTCTGAAGGATATCTTAAAAAAGCTGCCGAACTTTGTAAGGCACATAATGTGCTCTTCATTGCCGATGAGATCCAGACCGGGATAGCGAGAACGGGAAAATTACTCGCGGTTCATCATGAAAATGTAAAGCCCGATATCCTTATTCTGGGAAAAGCTCTTTCCGGAGGTGCTTACCCCGTGTCTGCCGTACTGGCTAATGACCCGGTGATGGAAGTTATAAAGCCCGGCCAGCACGGATCTACTTTTGGGGGAAACCCGGTAGCTGCTGCTGTTGCTATGGCGGGCCTTAAGGTAGTGGAAGATGAAGGACTTGCCGATAATGCGGCGGAATTAGGAGATTTCTTCCGGCAGGAACTGAATAAATATATCGCAGGTTCCGGTATAGTTAAACTGGTTCGGGGAAAAGGACTGTTGAATGCTATTGTCATTAACGATTCCGAAGAAGGGGATACCGCCTGGAATATATGTGTTGCCCTGAAAGAAAACGGACTGCTTGCAAAACCTACCCATGGTAATATTATACGTTTTGCACCTCCTTTGGTAATAGATAAAGAACAATTGAAAGACTGTATTCGTATTATTACAGAAACTCTGAAGGAGTTCGAATAATCTATCGACAGGATACCGGAAAATAAAAGCGGGTAAATTTTAATTTACCCGCTTTTATTTAGAGCATGTTTAAAAAGGATTGATTGTAGCGAAAAATGATGATTTTTGTTCCATATGAAGGCTTTTTTGAGCTGCATAGCCGTAGCTATGGGGCGAGAAAAAGACAAAATATGGGGCAAAAAGGGCATTTTTTTAGCCAATTGAATTCTTTTTAAACATGCTCTTATTATTTTGATGGAAATAGAATAATTATTTCGTTTGTTTTATACTTTTCAGCAGGAAATAACCGATAGTTCCCGCGATCATTGATGCGGCAAAAATACCCATTTTAGCTTCGAGGATGTACTCTTCCGCATTAGTTTTAAAGGCTAGTTCCGTTATAAATAATGACATGGTGAAACCAATACCGGCCAGTAAAGCCACACCGTAGATATGTCTCCAGGTGAGGTCGGAAGGGAGGGAGGCGATCTTGAGTGTGGTCATGAGTTTCGTAAAGCCGACCACCCCGATAAACTTACCTACAACCAATCCGAGAATAATACCTATACTCACATTACTGGTAATGTTATGCCAGAAATCTCCGGTGAAAGTAACCCCTGCATTAGCTAGTGCAAACACCGGCATTACCACAAAACTCACCATGGAATGCATGGAGTGTTCCAGGCGTTGCAAAGGAGTGAGAGCTGCTTTGGAGTAGATCCTGACCTGCTCCAGCACATGCTGCTGTTGAGGGGTTTTTAGTCTTTTTGTACGTCCTTCCAGGTTGTCGTACTCATCGATCAGGCTTCTCAGTTTTTCTACGTACTTTTTATCTTTTACCTTAGAACTTGCAGGAATGGTGAATGCTGCCAATACTCCGGCGATAGTGGCGTGGACCCCGGAAAATAGGAAAGCCAGCCACAGTCCGCCGATACCTATAATGCCATAAAATACAGGAGCTCTTACACCCAGGCGGTTAGCTGCCAGGAGCATCAGGAGAAACACACCTCCTACGATAAGACTGTTGGTGTCTATATTGGAAGTATAGAACATGGCGATAACCAGTACTGCGCCAAGGTCGTCAGCAATGGCAAGTGCCGTTAGAAATACCTTTAAGGATACCGGAACCCTGTCGCCCAGCAGGTATAGAATACCCAGGGCAAAGGCGATGTCTGTGGCCATGGGGATCCCCCAGCCTCCTACAGCATTGGAGTCATGATTAAATATAAGATACACGGCAGCAGGAAAAATCATTCCTCCCAGAGCGGCCATTAATGGTAAGATAGCTTTTTTTGGTCTGGATAATTCTCCGGCTATCATTTCGCGCTTTAACTCCAGCCCCACTACAAAAAAGAAAATAGCCATAAGGCCGTCATTTACCCAATGGTGTAGGTTTCTCTTGACCTCAAACGTATCAAACCTGAGAGCAAATTCGTGTTGCCAGAAATGGTGGTAAGCTTCTTTTAAAGGAGAATTGGCAAGTATCAATGCAACTACCGCAGATAAAAACAGGACCACACCTCCGGTAGTGGATTTGTTAATAAACCTGCTCATGGGGTCAATCAGGAGCTTGTCAATAGGAGTTTTTTTCATATAAAAATTTAAAATAAGTTCTGTACCCGCTTGGTCTGAATAACATGTAGTTAAAAGAAGCTAAGATAGGATTTATGGCCTATTTTTTCAACAAATATCAAAAAAATCGGTTAAAATGACAACGGCTGTTTGTGTCGTACACTCTAATATTCTAGTATTCAAATAGTATGCGGTACGGTTAATGTCCGGGCTTAAAGAGAATGCAGTAACGGGAAATGTTTTTTACAAAGAAATACCTTTTTGTTTCTGTAGGAAAAGAAACTTTAAATCTTTTAATAAATCCACATGGAATGCTGATACGATGATTATAGTCGTGTGTAGAGACAGAACGGATAGTACTGAGCCTATGAGGTGTTACAGTTTTTTCTTTCAGGGAACTATATGAATCTTATGTGTTATTATCCTTGTATGGTATAGGTAGTTCTTCGTATTTTTGGCGCGTCGAAAAAGAGCAACACAACAAACGGATTAAATCACATGGCAGACACCAAGTATATCTTTGTTACGGGAGGGGTTACCTCTTCATTGGGAAAAGGAATCATAGCGGCTTCACTGGCAAAACTGTTACAGGGCAGGGGGTATAAGGTAACGATCCAGAAACTGGACCCTTATATTAATGTTGATCCCGGAACACTGAACCCTTATGAGCACGGGGAATGCTATGTTACGGATGACGGAGCGGAAACCGACCTGGACCTGGGGCATTATGAACGTTTTCTGAATGTAAGGACTTCCCAGGCCAATAATGTTACCACAGGAAGGATATACCAGAGTGTTATTGAAAAAGAACGAAGAGGGGAATTTCTGGGGAAGACCGTGCAGGTGGTACCTCACATTACCAATGAAATAAAAGAACGCATACAAATTCTGGGTAATTCCGGGGAGTATGATATTGTGATTACCGAGATAGGAGGTACTGTAGGGGATATAGAATCCTTACCTTATATAGAGGCGGTAAGGCAACTTATGTGGGAACTCGGCGATAACAACGGGATTGTAATACACCTTACCCTTGTACCGTTCCTGTCCGCTGCCGGGGAATTAAAGACCAAGCCCACACAGCATTCCGTAAAGACTTTAATGGAAAGCGGAATAAAGGCCGATATTCTGGTGTGTCGTACAGAACACGACCTTTCGGACGATCTTAGGGAAAAACTGGCTTTGTTCTGTAATGTGCGCAGAGAAGCGGTAATACAGTCTATCGATGCATCCACTATATATGATGTGCCCAAACTGATGCTGGAAGAAGGGCTGGATAAAGTAGCCTTGAAGAAACTGAATCTACCGGAAAAAAATCACCCCGACCTGGAAAAATGGGAGGCTTTTCTCGAACGGCACAAAAATCCGAAGCACGAAGTAACCATTGGATTAGTAGGTAAATACGTAGAGTTACAGGATTCTTACAAATCCATTCTGGAAGCCTTTATCCATGCCGGGGCAGAAAATGAAGTAAGAGTTAAGGTAGAGACCATACACTCCGAATACATAGATGAAGCTACTATAAAGAATAAAATATCCCACCTGGACGGAATACTGGTAGCGCCGGGATTCGGAGAAAGAGGGGTAGAAGGGAAAATAGATACGGTACGATATGCCCGGGAGCACCACATACCTTTCCTGGGAATTTGTCTCGGAATGCAGATGGCCGTTATAGAATTTGCCCGTAATGTATTGGGATTAAAAGATGCCAATTCCACAGAAATGGAACAGGACACACCTTATCCGGTAATAGACCTTATGGAAGAGCAGAAAGAAATTACGGATAAAGGCGGGACAATGCGTTTGGGAGCGTGGAAGTGCATACTGAAAGAAAACAGCCTGGCCCGGGCCATATACGGAGAGGAAAGTATAATGGAAAGACACAGGCACCGGTATGAATTCAACGATAAATATAAAGAACAGATAGAAGCTGCCGGGTTGAAAGCTACCGGGTATAATCCGGATACCAAACTGGTGGAAATAGTGGAATTACCCGAACATCCGTGGTTTGTAGGAGTACAGTACCACCCGGAATACAAAAGTACGGTGGCCAGCCCGCATCCGCTCTTTGTGGCATTTGTAAAAGCAGCGTTACAATATAAAAAGGAAAAAAACAGTGCCACTTTGGCATAGTAATGCTATTTGGGGGTATTTTTGTGTCCGTTCCCGGAACGGCCCGAATATCCTGAAAAGCATTATTTTAGGAGGTTCGCTGTGTAATATTAATTTATAAAAGAGTACATGGAAGAGAAGAAGTTGGATACCAGTTCCATTATAGGGTTTGTTCTGATAGGAGCTATTTTAATCTGGGTGATGTACAACAACCGTCCTTCGGAAGAAGAGATAGAAGCTCAGAAAATCCGGGAAGAACAGGTCCAAAAAGCAAAACAAAAAGAAGAAGAAAAAAGTGTCGCCGATTACGAAACCGAAGCGCAAAACCTTACGGATTCTACCACTTTGGCCAATTATACTAAAACCCTGGGCGCTTTCGGATACTCTGCTACCCTCCCATCTGCAAAAGAAGGGGTAACCGTACTGGAAAATGATCTGGCTTACTTTGAGATCAGCAATAAAGGAGGGCAGATCGTAGAAGCCAGGCTGAAAGATTTCCATACCTACGATTCGGTTCCGGTATACCTGGTAAAAGACGGAAATGCCGCTTTCAACCTTTCCCTGGGCACTTCAGATAACAGGACCCTGAATACGCAGGATATGTATTTTGAACCTTCCCTCTCTGCAGACGGGAAAGTGCTGTCCATGAAACTGAAGGCATCCGGAAACCAGTTCCTGGAATACAGATACGAACTGAACCCGGAAGATTATATGGTGGATTTCACCATTCGCTCCCAGGGACTGAACGGGGTGCTTAACAGTGCACAACCGGTAAAACTGGACTGGAAACTAACGGGAATCCGCCATTCTAAAAGTATTACCTACGAAAACAGGTATACCAGGCTTACCTATCAGTATAGAAACGGAGACAAAATATCCAAACTGAGTCCCGGAAGCGATGATACGGATACCGAAGAGAACGTTACCTGGGTATCCTTCAGGCAACACTTTTTCAGTTCCATACTCATTGCGGATAAACCTATGGAGAAAGTGGAACTTTCCTCCAAAGACCTCGTGGAAGAGGAAAGCAAGGAAGCCAAATGGACAAAGTCATACAGAATGACTACAGATCTGCAGCTTTCCGGTGGGGAGATCAACAGGAATATGTCCTGGTATTTCGGGCCTACCGATGTGAAGATATTGAGTAAATATGAAGGACTGAACCTGGACGATTCCATTCCTTTCGGATGGGGGATCTTCGGGTGGATAAACAAATATGTATTTACACCACTGTATACTTTCCTCAGTTCTTTCCTGCCTTACGGAATGGCTATAATTGTAATGACCATTTTGGTTAGGCTATTGCTTTCTCCGGTAACTTACAAGTCTTACTTGTCACAGGCCAAGATGAAAGTACTTCGTCCGGAAATTACCGAAGTAAACGAGAAATACAAGGACGATGCCGTGAAAAAGCAACAGGAAACCATGAAAATATACAACAAAGCCGGCGTAAGTCCGCTTAGCGGATGTATACCTGCGGTGTTGCAGTTGCCTATTTTTTATGCACTGTTTATGTTCTTCCCCACCGCTTTCGCGCTTCGGCAGAAAAGTTTCCTTTGGGCGGACGACTTGTCATCATACGATACTATAGCGGAACTACCTTTCAAGATCCCTTTTTACGGAGATCACGTAAGTTTGTTCCCCATACTGGCTTCCATAGCCATACTTATATATATGATGATGACGACAGGACAGAGCATGCAGATGCAGCAGCAACCCGGTATGCCTAACATGAAATTTATCATGTACCTGTCGCCTCTGTTCATGCTGATCTTTTTTAACAACTATGCGAGTGGATTGAGTTTGTATTATTTTATATCCAACCTCATTACCATATTTATCATGCTGGCCATTAAGCATTTTATCATAGACGAGCAGAAGATACACGCCAAGATACAGGAGCAGAAGAAAAAGCCGAAAAAGATGAACCGTTTCCAGCGAAAGATGCAGGAAATGATGGAAGAAGCACAGGCGCAGCAAAAAGGTAAAGGAAAGTAATATAGCAATATATACGACCGTTAACCGAAGAGGCGCAGCATTAAACTGCGTCTCTTTGTTTTTTGTAATTTTGCAGGGTAAAAACAAATACTCTGCCAAGAGAGAAAGGAGTAAAACAGATGAAACGAGTAGTCGTAGGCTTATCCGGGGGAGTAGACTCCAGCGTAGCCGCATACCTGCTTAAAGAACAGGGATATGAGGTAATAGGCCTTTTTATGAAGAACTGGCACGATGATTCCGTGACCATTTCCAGGGAATGCGAATGGGTGGAAGACAGTAACGATGCCATGATGGTAGCGGAGAAACTGGGAATACCCTTCCAGACCGTAGATCTCAGTGCCGAATACAAAGAACGTATTGTCGATTACATGTTCGGGGAATATGAAAGAGGGCGTACCCCGAACCCGGATGTCCTGTGTAACCGCGAGATAAAGTTTGATGTATTTCTGAAAATAGCCCTCCGCCTTGGAGCGGATTATGTGGCCACCGGGCATTATTGCCGTAAGGATGTTGTAACCCGTGACGGAAAGGAAATATATCGTTTACTGGCCGGCAAGGACGACAATAAAGACCAGTCCTATTTTCTTTGCCAGCTTTCCCAGGATCAGCTTTCCAGGACATTGTTTCCCATAGGCGAACTCACCAAGCCGGAAGTTCGTGAAATAGCGGCAAGAGAAGAATTGGTCACTGCCGGGAAAAAGGACTCACAGGGACTTTGTTTTGTGGGGAAGGTTCGTCTACCCGAATTTTTACAGCAAAAATTAAAGCCAAAAGAAGGGGTTATCGTAGAAGTACCTGCTTCCAGTGAGAGTTATAAAAAAGAAGTACGGTACTTTGACAATAAAGAAGAAGAGCTGGCTTACAACGCCCGTAAGGTCAATTATGTGAAGACCGATGGCAAGATAGTAGGCAAACATCAGGGAGCACATTATTTTACCAAAGGACAGCGCAAAGGACTTAATGTGGGAGGAACGGTGGAGCCTTTGTTTGTTATTGATACCGATGTAGAAGAAAATGTCATATATACGGGACAGGGAAAAGATCACCCCGGACTTTTTCGCAGGGCACTTTTTGTTATCAGCGATGAAGTACATTGGGTTCGCGAGGACCTTGCGTTGCCTTTGGACGGAACCATGAAAGTGAAAGCTCGGATACGTTACAGACAACCCCTTCAGGAAGCGACCCTTTACCAGGTGGACGGCGGATTGTATGTGGATTTCGAAACCCCGCAGAGCGCCATTACCGAAGGGCAGTTCGTGGCGTGGTATGTGAATGACGAACTGATAGGTTCCGGTGTAATATCGTAATAAAAAAATGTAGAGGGATACGGCCGTATCCCTGGGATTTTTGTAAAATATTATTTCCCCGTATATATATGGAAAACAGGATTACACAACTGTTCAATATAAAATACCCCGTCATACAAGCCGGGATGATATGGGCCAGCGGGTGGAGACTGGCTTCTGCATCCAGTAACTCCGGTATCCTGGGGCTTCTCGGAGCCGGGTCTATGTATCCTGAAGTATTACGGGAACACATCAGAAAATGCAAAAAAGCAACGGATAAACCGTTCGGAGTCAATGTACCTATGCTGTACCCGGATATTGAGAAGATCATGGAGATCATAGTGGAAGAAGGTGTGAAGATCGTTTTCACTTCTGCCGGAAATCCCAAAACCTGGACGCCTTATTTAAAAGATCACGGAATTACGGTTGTTCATGTAGTGAGCAGTGTAAAGTTTGCCCTGAAGGCGCAAGACGCAGGAGTAGATGCCGTAGTTGCCGAAGGCTTTGAGGCCGGGGGGCATAACGGAAGAGAAGAGACCACCACCTTTACGCTTATACCTATGGTGCGGGAAAAAATATCCGTTCCCCTTATAGCTGCAGGAGGGATTGCAACCGGAAGGGGAATGCTGGCCGCTATGGTATTGGGGGCCGATGGCGTACAGATTGGCAGCCGTTTTGTTGCCAGTGAAGAAGCCTCCTCTCATGCTTATTTCAAACAAAAGGTTGTGGAAGCCCGGGAAGGAGATACCCACCTCACTCTGAAAGAACTCGCCCCGGTGAGATTGTTGAAAAACAAGTTCTATACGGATGTGCAGCAACTTTACAGCAAATCTCCCTCCGTGGAGGAATTGAAAGAACTTTTGGGTAGAGGCCGAGCCAAAAAAGGAATGTTTGAAGGAGACCTGGATGAAGGAGAACTGGAAATAGGCCAGGTGGCAGGGTTGATCCATGACATAAAACCCGTATCGGAAATAATTCAGGATATAATACGGGAATTCCGGGAAGTTAAACAAGAACTTAATAGTATCTGATAAATATCCTGATTTAAACTTTAAAAAGCGATCCCGCATGGGGTCGCTTTTTTTATTGTATGGATTTACAGATGCGTAACTTTTTAACGCCAAAAATAATTTATGATATTTTTTTAAGTAAAAATTACTTATTTATAATTTATTCTTTTCTCCCTAAGTTTTCGTGCACAGATAGGATTATGATAATTATTAGGCCTTTTTATTGCATAAAAATGTTTTGGAACCGATTGTGTGGATAGAATATTTATGTATATTTACATCATATGTTCATATTGACTATAAGTAAGAAAGTGTTAAAGACAATTGTTGTGTATATCGCTTTTTAAAACCAAATCATTTTATTATGTACTTAAAACTTCTAAAAAATCAGCGTAAAGTACGGCAGGTGGTGTTTTGTTGTATACTGTTCCTTTCGGGGAGCATTATGGTATACGGGCAAAACATCACCGTGTCGGGAACGGTCTCTGATGTCAATGGTCCTTTGCCCGGGGCAAGTATCATAGTACAGGGAACCTCAAACGGAACTACTACAGATTTTGACGGGAACTATTCACTCGGTGATGTGCCCCCGGATGCTGTCTTGGAATTCAGTTATATCGGATATAAGAAAACAGAAGTAGCGGTTAACAGCCGTACAACTATCAATGTTACCCTGGAAGAAGACCTGGCCCAGCTCGATGAGGTTGTTGTAGTAGGGTACGGTACACAGTCCAGGAGAGTTGTTACCGGGGCCATCGAGTCCATAGACTCCGAAGCATTGGCCAGTGTACCGGTCACTACATCAGAACAGGCTTTACAAGGGAGGGCTTCCGGGGTTTCCGTAATAAACAGTGGTTCGCCGGGACAACCGCCGGTAGTGCGGATACGTGGATTGGGAACGATGAACAATAACGATCCTCTATATGTTATAGATGGAGTTATCGGGGGGCGACTGGCAGATGTGGATCCCCAGGATATAGAGTCCATAGAAGTATTGAAAGATGCGTCTACTACGGCTATTTACGGATCTAAAGGATCCAACGGAGTGGTGATGATCACTACCAAAAAAGGAAGGTCGGGAAAAGTATCCCTTACCCTCGATAGCTATGTAGGGACACAGTTCGTGACAAAAAAACTCGATCTGATGAATACGAACGAGTATATGCAGTTCGCAGAGGCTTTCGGCCTTCCGGAGCGGTTGACAGATCCGCAGTACACGGATATGCTGAACAGGAATACGGACTGGCAGGATGCCATCTTCCAATCCGGCCTGATGCAAAAACACAATTTTGCTGTTTCCGGGGGAAACGAGAACAGCGATTTTCGTATATCCGGGGGACTTATTGACCAGGAAGGTATTTTGCGAAATACCGGTTTCAAAAGGCATAATTTCAGGGCTAACAGTAATTTTACTTTCGGAAAGTTTAAAATAGGTGAAACGGCCCAGATCGTGTTTAATAACCAGAATCCGGAAAGTGATAGTGGCGGGCGTTCCGTTATTCGCCATGCCATACGTATGGCGCCCTATCTCCCTATATACAACCCGGCTAATCCCGGAGGTTTCCAGGGCCCTAATTCGTCAGTGGACGGACAGGATGCGGAAAACCCGGTAAGGGTACTGGAACTGCCGCAGCGGCGTAACAGGTCCGTGAATATTATCGGTGGGCTGTACGCACAGTACGAAATACTGGACGGATTGGTATTCAAAACACAGGCAGGTCTCGATTACAGGACTTTTAACAATAATGTCTTTGTACCCTCTTTTAATGACGACAGCATAGGGACTACACACACGCAGGTTTTTGCCTCTGTTGAAAAAAATTCGGGAACATTCAAATCCCTGGTATACACCAACAGCCTTAATTACGCAGCTACTTTTGCGGAGAAACACAACCTCGAGGTACTGGTACTGGCAGAAAAACAGAAGATGAGGTCTACGAATACCAATGCCTATAGCCGGAACTATATCAGTAATGATGTCAATGAGTTGACCAATACCGAATCTAATCTCAGGTCCAATTCTTCCGAGTACACACGGATAGGTTACCTGGGACGTGTCAACTATAATTACGATGAAAAATACATCCTTGCCGCTTCCATCCGCCGTGACGGATCTTCCCGTTTCGGACCTAATAACCGGTGGGGGAATTTTTACTCCCTTGCCGGGGGCTGGTTGATCAGCGAAGAGAATTTCTTTAACGTCCCCGCCATCAATAACCTCAAATTACGGGGAAGCTGGGGTACTACCGGAAATGATAACATAGCCGACTATGTTTACAATTTCACCATCATAGATAATTTTATTTACCCTATAAACGGTTCTGCAGGAATAGGCGCCTCTCCTTCCGGAGTGGCCAATCCCGATGTAAAGTGGGAAGAGACTACGATGACCAATATAGGTGTCGACCTGGGATTGTGGAATAATAAAGTTACCCTTTCTGCCGAATATTACAAGAACAAGAGCGATGACCTGTTAATGGACAGGCCGCTTCCTCCTTCCTTTGGTACACATTCCGGGATTATTACGGAGAATGTAGGTTCTGTGGAGACCAAAGGTTTCGAATTTAATCTCGGGTACAACGATTACGATGGCGACTTTACATGGTCGGCGAACCTCAACCTCGGGACCAATACCAATAAAGCCCTTTCTCTCGGAACCGTCGGAGAGATTACCGGCGCCGGTTTCGTGGCAGGGGTGGGAGATAACCTGACGCGTGTAGCCCCGGGAGAATCGCTATTCCATTTTTACGGTTTTGAGACGGACGGGATCTTTCAGAATATGGCAGAGGTCAATGCCCATGCCACACAGGCAGGAGCACAGCCCGGCGATATCCGGATGGTAGATCAGAATGGGGATGGTATTATCAATGACGAGGACAGGGTGAAAATCGGAGATCCGTTTCCGGATATAACCTTCGGTCTGAACGTCAATGCGGCTTATAAGAATTTCGATTTTAATGTCTTTATCAGCGGAACCGCGGGTAATGATGTTTTCAATACGCTTCTTTTTGACACCGAAGGTATGCAAAGACTTTTCAATGCGAGTACCAGGGTGCTGGACCGCTGGACGGGCGAAGGTACCTCCAACAGTATTCCACGCGCCCAGGGAGCTACCCTGAATACAAGGGCATCCGATCGTTTTGTCGAAGACGGATCGTATGCGAGGCTGAGAAATATAACCGTAGGATATACATTGCCGGAAGAGGTATTTAACGGTACTTTTTCCAAATTCAGGGTATACCTGAGCGGACAGAACCTGATAACCCTTGCCGGGTATTCCGGTTATGACCCGGAAGTCGGTGCTTATACCGTAACCGATGCGGCTTCTAACTTTGAAGTGGGAATAGACCGCGGTAACTATCCGCAGCCTAAATCTCTTTTCCTTGGTTTACAAGTATCCTTCTAATAGAAAAAGAAAAGTATCATGGAAATTATAAGAAAATATAAAAACTATACAACAATCCTTTTTTATACCATATTTACGATATTGGTAGCCGGAGGATGTAACACGGACGATCTTGAGTTGACTGACCCCAATGGGGCTGATCCGAACAGTTTTCTTGAAACAGAACCACAGGTAATATCGGCCGTAAATGCAGGTTACGCCAATCTGCAAACCCTCGGATTATGGGGAAGGCACATGTTCTTTATGATGGATAACCTGTCACATGAAAACAGTGGAAACCCGCAACTGGAAGCAGATAAACAGCAATATCTTAATTTCAGTTTTGACGCCAGCCATGGAGGTATACGAGCGTATTGGGAGAGTTGTTACAGGGGGATTAATAAAGCCAATTATGTAATATCCAACCAAGAAAAAATAAAATCAATCTCTGCCTTATCTGATGAGGCAAAGAACAATTTCATCGCGGAAACAAGGTTTTTACGTGCCTATTATTATTTTCTTCTCGTAACAAGATTTGGAGATGCTCCGATGATTACGGAGGTTATTACAGAAGAACGTGAGGGTTTACCAAGAACTTCGTTGGAAAAAATATATGATGAGGTTATTATCCCGGATCTCGAATATGGCACCGCAAATCTTTACAGTAAATCCGATGACCGTCACGAGCGGGGCAGGGCTACTAACGAAGCCGCCTATGCGCTTTTGGGAAGGGTACACCTTTACAGGGGAGACTACGGCCCGGCACGAGATGCTTTTAATGAAATTATCGAAGATTTTGCGCTCGCCGATAATTTTAGTGATAATTTCCTGGAAGAAACAGAACATAACAGAGAATCTATATTTGAAATAGAATTTGATGAGAGTCTCGGGGGGGGAAATCTCTGGGATTCCGATATTACTGGAGCAGGGCAGAATGAGACAACACTTCGCGGACAGGAATACGGATGGAATAACTGGTTTAATGTTTATCCTTCCGATGACCTCCTGGAGGAATACGAAGACGGCGATCCCCGCTATACGGCCAGTTTCTACTTTAATGGTGACTCGTTTAATAACGGAGAAGGAGTGGTTAATATACCATTGGAAAGAAAGGCGGCGTGGAAAAAATACCAGAATTATTACAAGCGAGCCAATGAGAACATCAACTCCAGTATTAACTTCAGGGTAATACGGTATGCAGATGTTCTGCTGATGATGGCCGAAGCCGAGAACGCCCTTGGTAATTCGGATGCAGCGATTGATTACCTGAACCAGGTCCGCGATAGGGTAAATATGCCGAATTACGGTACTCCGGAAATGAATACCCTCTACCCGGTAGCTACACCGGAAGAAGTATTTGCCGCAATAGTACACGAACGAAAAGTGGAACTGGCCGGAGAACAAGTACGCTTTCCCGATCTCGTAAGATGGGGAATGGGTAATCAGATACCCAATTTTGTCGTGGGGAAAAACGAAGTGTTCCCCATACCGTTGGCAGAGATAGCAGCTAATAACAACATCTCTCAGGCTGATCAGAATAACGGGTATTAAAATCTCATGTTTGTTTGTACAATTGCCCTGAAAGCAGACGTGTTTTGCCTTCGGGGTATTGTACTTCACAGGGAATCAGACAGCGTAGTTTTATAACGGCCGCTAATGTTATCGCTCTAAAAGTGCCTTTGTTTGATCTGGCTATAGTGGTAAAACACGATCATACCCTAGGATGGTCGGCCGGGGCAGAAGAAGAGGTATGGCCGGACAGCGGAGTATTACTCATCGAAACCGCTCCGGGCAAGCTTACTGTTGCCGGTACCGGGATTGTGATCACCTTTTTTTCGGATGACAAAAAAGCTCCGAAAGCGGGAATAGCAAGAATTGATGAAGGAAAGTATGAGAACGGGGAGTGGAAGCCGGGCAGGAGGATGAACGGCGATCAAAGTCACCAGGGAAGGCATTTGCGAATACCTGTTGGCAGATACGGTATTCAAAAAGTGGAATTATATACCTATAAATAAAGCAGAAAATATATCAATTTCTAAAACAGACCAACCTTATAACCATGTATACCAACAGTAATCAAACCTCGGATAATAACGGTATAAGACGAACCTTTTTTATGATCGGCCTGCTCCTGCTGCTAAGCATTATGGCACATGGCCAGTCTCTTGTTTCCGCAGAAAAAGATGGCGGATGGTTTCCCCTGGTGGATGGAGAAGCTGCACCTGTATACTTCGGAGAAGATGAATATGCAGGGGTGGTAAGGGCTGTAAAAAATTTCGGGAAAGATATCAGAGAAGTGACAGGAAAATCACCTGAAATAATTACGGAAAAAGATCAGCTTCCTAAGTTTGTCATACTTGTGGGAACACTTGGTAAAAATCCCTGGGTCGACAAGTTGATCAACGAAGGAAAACTTCAGGTAAATGATATCTCGGGAAAATGGGAAACCTCATTCATACAGGTAATAGATTGTCCTTTTGAAGGTGTAGAGCAGGCGTTGGTAATCGTCGGAAGTGATAAAAGAGGGACCATTTTCGGTGTCTATGAACTCTCCGAACAAATAGGAGTTTCCCCCTGGTATTGGTGGGCCGATGTTCCCGTCAAACAAAAAGAAAGGTTGTATGTCCGGAAAGGAAGGTACAGCACGGGGACCCCGGCAGTTAAATACAGGGGAATTTTTATCAATGACGAAGCTCCTGCACTGTCCGGTTGGGCCCATGAAAAATTCGGTGGATTTAACCATAAGTTTTACGAAAACGTATTTGAGCTCATTCTTCGTCTCAAAGGGAATTTTCTCTGGCCTGCCATGTGGGGAAGGGCTTTTTATGACGATGACCCCCTGACCGCTTCCCTGGCAGATGAATACGGCGTGGTGATCAGTACTTCCCACCACGAACCCCTGATGCGGGCCCATGTAGAATGGAGCAGGTATGGTAAGGGAGCATGGAACTACGAAACCAATAAAGAAGAATTACAGGATTTCTGGAAGGAAGGCATAGAGAGAATGGGGACTAACGAAAGTATCGTTACCCTGGGTATGCGTGGTGATGGGGATGAACCTATGAGTGAAGAGAACAATATAGCCCTGCTTGAAAAGATCATCGAGGATCAGCGGAATATAATCAGTGAGGCCACCGGAAAACCGGCGAAGGAAACATTACAGGTATGGACACTGTACAAAGAAGTTCAGGAATACTACGATAAAGGTCTGCGCGTGCCGGATGATGTTACCCTTTTTTTATGTGATGATAACTGGGGCAACGTGCGAAAACTCCCCGAACCGTATGTCCCGCCGCGTAAAGGCGGATACGGAATGTACTATCACTTCGATTATGTGGGAGGCCCGCGAAACTATAAATGGTTAAACACCAATCCGCTTCCGAGGATATGGGAACAGATGCATCTTACCTATCGCCACGGAGTAGATCGTATTTGGGTGGTGAATGTAGGGGATATCAAACCCATGGAACTTCCCATCTCCTTTTTCCTCGACTATGCCTGGTCTCCCGAAAAATGGCCTGCAGACCGGGTTTCCGGATACGTAGAAGAGTGGAGTGCAAAACAGTTCGGAGCAGAATATGCCCCGGAAATAGCAGAATTACTATCCCTCTATGCCAAGTATAACAGCAGGAGAAAACCCGAACTGCTCGATGCGGAGACCTACAGTCTTGTTCATTACCGGGAGGGGGAGAGAGTAGTTGAAGACTATAATAAGCTGGTTGAGAAAGCGGAAGATATCTATACCAAAATACCGGGAGAATACCGGGATGCTTTCTACCAGTTGGTGCTTTTCCCGGTAAAGGCCTGTGCGAACCTCAATGAGTTATATGTGACCGTTGCCAAAAACCGTCTTTATGCCGGACAGGGCAGGGCCAATACCAATAAAATGGCCGAAAGAGCAGGAGAATTATACCGGAAGGATGCGGAACTTACAGCCTATTACCACGATAGCCTGGCAGGAGGGAAATGGAACCATATGATGAGCCAGACCCACATAGGATATACCTATTGGCAGCAGCCCGAAGAACAAACCATGCCGGAAGTAAAAGAGATCAAGATGCCGGATAAAGCTGCCCTGGGAGTGGCGATAGAGGGTTCGGCCGAATGGTGGCCGCATGCGAAGGAAAAACCGGTACTCCCGGAAATAACCCCTTATCAGACAGGTAAGAGATACATAGATATATTTAACAAGGGGAAAAAGCCTTTGAAATATGAGATCCATAGCTTTGTACCCTGGTTATTATTGTCTTCCGCTCATGGAGAAGTCAGCGGCGAGGACAGGATATGGATAGACGTCGATTGGGCCAAGGCACCTGCCGGAGTTAAGGAAGTACCCGTAACCATCCGCACCGGCAAAGATGAGGTTACAGTATATGCCAGGGTAAACACTTTCTCCGGAAAAGAAGTAAAAGGTTTCGTAGAACAAAATGGTTACATAGCTATGGAAGCCATGAATTTTTCAGGTAAAAAAGAACTTACCGGGACAAAATACGGTGTAATACCCGATCTGGGCAGGACCGGTTCGGCAGTAACGCTTTTCCCGGTTACTTTAGACAAAGACGTGTTGCAAAACGAAGAACACTATCTGGAATACAGGATATATTTGAATACTCCCGGAGAAGTTAAAGTACATACCTTGCTTTCCCCGACCCTGAACTATGACAATTCGCCGGACGGAAAGCGCCTTGCAGTTTCTATAGATAACACCACCCCCCAAATAATCCGTATGCACGCGGAGGAAAATAACAGGCTATGGGAAAAATGGGTGGCAAATAATATCAACGACCTGGTGAGTGTACATCAGGTGGATGAACCGGGAGAACACCTGCTGCGCATACGCATGCTGGATCCGGGGATTGTCCTGCAAAAAATTATTATAGATACCGGGGGCCTTGAACCGAGTTATCTCGGTCCGGAAGAGAGTAATTATGTAACAGGTAATGCGAAGGAGTGAAGCATAGAATATTATTAACAGTGACAAAAGCATGAAAGCCCTGCTTTTATAAGGATTACCGGCATAAAGGATGTCGGAATACCAGGTTTTTTGTTACCGGACAGCGGGAGAGAACGCAATAATTAAAAATAACGATATCAATAAAGAAAGTAAAGATGAAAAAGGGGTATTTAAAAAAGACAACATCCATGTTATTTGCCGGTTTGCTGTTGGCTTCCTGCGGTGAAGGGGACAAAAAGAAGCAGGATGAGCAGACTACCGGGGTTAAAGAGCAAAAAAAGGAAGAAAAGAAAAAGTTCCGCGATCAGCCCCTGGTAACAGATATATATACGGCAGACCCTTCTGCACATGTTTTTGAAGGTAAATTGTATATCTACCCGTCCCATGACGTAAATGCAGGGATAGAAGAAGACGATTTCGGAGGACATTTTGATATGCGGGATTATCATGTGTTTTCTATGGATTCCGCAGGAGGAAAGGTAACAGATCACGGGGTGGCGTTGAGTGTGGAGGATGTTCCCTGGGCGGAGAGACAATTATGGGCCCCGGATGCTGCCAGGAAAGGAGATACCTATTACCTGTATTTCCCGGCAAAAGATAAGGAAGGCGTGTTTCGTATAGGAGTTGCGGTTTCCGATTCTCCTTCGGGACCTTTTAAGGCGGAAAACGAACCGATGAAAGGAAGCCTGAGCATTGATCCGGCCGTATTTGAGGATACTGACGGTGAATACTATATGTATATCGGGGGGATATGGGGAGGTCAGTTGCAGAACTGGAGAACCGGAAAATACGACCACGACACAAAAACCCCTTACGATAACGAACCTGCAGATGACGAACCGGCTATTGGCCCGAGAGTGGCCCGCCTGAGTAAGGATATGCTACAATTTGACGAGGAACTTAAAGAGATCGAAATCCTGGATAAAGAAGGAAATCCCATTTTGGCCGGAGATCATGACAGGCGGTTTTTCGAGGCTGCGTGGGTGCACAAGTATAAGGATAAGTATTATTTCTCCTATTCTACCGGAGACACACATTTTATTGCTTACGCCATAGGCGACAGCCCATACGGACCTTTCGTGTACCGGGGGAACATCCTTAACCCGGTTGAAGGATGGACCAATCATCACTCCATCGTGGAATTCGAAGGGCAGTGGTATATTTTTTATCACGACACCGAGCTGTCCGGAAAAACGCATCTGCGCAATATAAAGATGAGTAAACTCAGACACCGTGAAGAGGGGACCATAGAGACCATAAATACGGTGACGGAATAGCCTGAAAAATTGGTTCTTGAGGAAGAAAACGCCCCGGCCTGTTTTAGGGAACAGGCCGGGGCGTTTTTGGTTATTTGAAATCGAACCGGTTAGATTTTGTTGTTCATGGCATATACCACGCCGTGTTCCAATCCGCGTATTTCCGCGAGTCCCTTTAGGCGGCCTATAAGCGAATAACCGGAGTAGTGCTCCCTTCCTTCTTCCAGCGAAAAAAGAGCCCCGTGATCCGGTCTCATAGGCAGGGAAATATTCCTTTTGTTCATCAGCTGAAGTATTTTGTAAACAACAGTCTCCATCGGGGCATCTCCGCCCAGGTGTTCGGCTTCTTTGAATACGCCTTCCCTCTCTTTTTCCACACTTCGAAGATGAAGGAAATGTATACGATCGCCATGCTTTTCCAGGATACGTACCAGGTCGTTGTCCGGGTTGGCCCCTAAAGATCCGGTGCAGTAACATAACCCGTTTGCGTTGAGCGGTACGGCTTCCAGTACCTTTTCTATGTCTTTCTCGGAACATACGATACGCGGGAGCCCGAGTACGGAAAAAGGCGGGTCATCCGGGTGTATGGCCAGTTTCAGGCCAAGTTTTTCAGCTACGGGAGCAACTTCACTCAAAAAGTAACGGAGGTTTTCCCTTAATTTACTGTCATCAATGCCTTCGTATTGTTTGAGCAGGTCCAGGACTTTTTGCGGGGTAAAATTCTCTTTACTGCCCGGAAGTCCCAATAAAACCGTATTAAAAAGATTCTGTTTTTCCTCTTCGGATAAGCGGTTGCCATAAGCGGTAGCGCTTTCTTTTTCTTCATCCGAATAGTCATTCCCGGCTCCGGGTCTTTGCAGGAGAAAAAGATCAAAAAAGACAAAGGCATCCTTTTCAAACCGGAGGGTCTTTGTACCGTCCCGGTTGACAAACATCGTGTTGGTCCGTATCCAGTCGAGTACAGGCATAAAATTATAGGTAATGACCTTAAGCCCGCAGGAAGCAATATTTTCCAGGCTCTTTTTGTAATTATCTATATACGCTTCGTAATCGCCGCTTTTTCGCTTAATATCTTCATGTACCGGAAGACTTTCTATGACAGTCCATTCCAGTCCCTGGGCGTGTACTGTGGAGAGTCGGTCTTTTATGGCCTCAACGGTCCACACGTCCCCAACGGGAATTTCATGCAACGCGGTGACGATCCCGCTGGCTCCTGCCTGTTTTATTTCCTGCAGGCTAACGCCGTCGTGCGGTCCGTACCATCGCATGGTTTGCTGCATTCGTATCATATAGCTTTATGTTATCTGGTCGGAAAACCACTATTTTGAAAAATGTATTCCGGATAGCTGTACTATCCCTGGTTTGCCCTCCCGTTAATTTCTTTATTCTGTTACTTGTCTGTCGGAGATACCTTAAAAACCGATACTGTTTCCGCCGTCTACCGGCAATACGGTCCCCGTGGTGAATTTGGATTCGGAAGTGGCGTAATAGAAGACCGCATCGGCGATATCCGAAGGCTCACCCAGTGTTCCCATAGGAGTCCGGGAAAGCACCTTGTTTTTTCGTTCCGGGTCATTGTCCAGGGCTTTGGAAGACATTTTGGTTTTTATGAACCCCGGCGCCACGCAATTAACGCGGACACCAAATGGTGCCAGTTCTACGGCCATAGCCCTCGTCATTCCTTCAATAGCGGTTTTACTGGCCGAATAGGCGATCACTTTCGGTATGCCGTATTGCGAGGTCATGGAGCTGATGTTTACAATACTCCCCCCTCCGTTTTCTTTCATTACCTTTACGACTTCCCGGCTCACGGAAAATACACTGAATACGTTGGTGTGAATGATGGATTGAAAATCTTCGTCGGTAACGTCCAGGAATTCCTTCTTCATATTAATTCCCGCATTGTTTACCAATATGTCTATAGGAGAATCTTTGGCAATACTTTTTATGAGTTCCGGAATTCCTTCCAGGTTATTCAGGTCAAATATGGCCGGAACGGCAAGTTCCCCGATCTCTTTGCAGGCAGCTTCTGTTTTTTCACGGTTTCTGCCCACGATATATGTTTTGATACCGTTGTCGCATAATTTCTTTGCCGTAGCATAACCCAGCCCGGAATTTCCCCCGGTCACAATAGCAGTTTTAGTCATATTTCCAATATTTTTTATAGTTTATCCGGCATTTCCGGTAGTTGTTTTACGTAAAAAAGGCCTTGTTTAGAGGCTTTTACAATATTCCGGAATGCATTGGGATTGTAAAATAAACGAAAAAAAGTCCCTTTTCAAAATATTTTATGCAATCGGTTGCGTTTTTCGGATCGAATAAAGAAGATATTCACAAATAATGTTTTTTGGTTGTACAGATACAACAGGGAAACACGTTTGTTATGCCTGTTTTTTTTGGTGTCTTGACACGTTGAAACTCAAACAGTTTCTTAAACTTTTCTGGAAGAATCCCGGACAATGATCTCTGTGGGGAGAACGGTAATTTCCGAGACCGTATCTTCGTTATCTTCCGCGGCATGCAGTAAAATACGCTGGGCGGAGATCTGGCCCATTTTTATGGCAGGGTGGGTTACTGTAGATAGGGCGGGTTCGACTATCGATGCAATGGGATCGTCATTAAAACCGATAACAGCCAGTTCTTCCGGAATTTTTATTCCCCTTTTTTTTGCATACATGATGGCGCTGACCGCAGCCGTGTCGTTGGCCGAGAAAATGGCGTCGGGAGGTTGGGGCAGGTCCAGTAAGTTACGGGTGGCCTTTTCTCCTTCCCCGAAACTCAGAGATTTAAAACTTACGATGAGGTTATTATCCACCGGAATGTTATGATCTTTCAGGGCATCCAGGTACCCTTTTTTCCGTTCCCGGTATACGTTTCGGTGCTGTGCCCCGGCAAAATGGGCAATATGCCTGCAACCTTGCTCTATAAGGTGCTGGGTTGCTTTATATCCTGCGGTGTAGTTGTCTATAATGACCTTGTGTATATCCAGCTCATCCGGAACACGATCTACAAATACGATAGGGATCCCCTGGTCCATGAACTGGCGAAGGTGTTCCAGTTTGCGTGTTTCCATGGAAAGAGAAACGATAAGGCCGCTGATCCTGCTATTGTACAGCGTCTGCGCGTTTACGACTTCGTTTTCATATTTGTCGTTGGACTGGCTTATAATAACGTTGTATCCGGATTTTCTTGCCGTTTCCTCAATACCACTTATCAATGACGACACAAAAGGCCTGTTGATACGGGATATCATAATGCCAATGGTCTTACTTCTGTTATTCCTAAGACTGGCAGCCAGGGAATTAGGTTGGTATCCCATTTCCTTGGCCATTTTCTTTATGAGCTGGGTTGTATTTTTACTGATGCTTTCGTGGTCGTTCAAAGCCCGCGATATGGTAGAGGGAGAATACTTGAGCTTTTTTGCTATATCGTAAATGGTGATTTCCTTTTTCGCTTTCATGTTTATTGTTTAGTGAGATCAACCGGTTTCCGATTACCGGTTTTACCTGTTTTCCGGATAAGATCACCTGGAAGGAAAAGTGTTTAAAGCCATCAAATATACGGAATTACACCCAATGATATACAAAACCGCCCAGGGCAAACGAATCATGTACGCAGTATCTGAGGATGTGAGAAGGTGAGAGTGCGAGAGTGTGAGAGTGTGACTCTGAGGTAAAGGAGCTTGGGAAATGAGAGGACAGAGATGGTAAGGATGACCGGGAGGCCAGGTGCCTTTCGGCCCCACTCAGAACGGAACCTGCAACCTGCCCAAACCTGCAACCTGGAACCTGCAACTATTTATAATTTTACGATGCGTTTGCCCTGCAAAGCCGCCTAAAGCGAAAAGGATTTCGGATAGGACAATATACAAGTGGACGGGGTATGGAAACAGGATAGACTTTTTTTGGAATTGAGATATTTTAATTTTTTTTAACGGAAAAATGTATATTTGATCCACAATCGATTGCAAAACGATTTTGCAATAAAAAATTTGTCAGATTAAAAGTTATGGTTATTTTTACCATATCTTATAGTTATATTTACTATAAGATCTTTTTTTAAAGATTTGGCAGGATAATAATACAGTAAACCAATCTTAAAGTATGTATTGGATAGGATATGATGTGGGAAGCTCTTCGATAAAGGCTTCTCTTGTCGAGGCCGGTAGTGGCAGGGTAGTCGGAGTGACACAACAGCCGGATAACGAAATGCCCATAACCTCTCTGGAACCGGGCTGGGGAGAGCAAAACCCGGAAATGTGGTGGGATAATTTGTGTAAAGCCACCGCAAAATTATTGAAGCAGACCAAAACCGACCCGTCAAAGATTGCCGGAATAGGAGTGTCCTACCAGATGCATGGACTGGTCATTGTGGATAAGGAATTAAAAGTCCTTCGCGATTCTATTATCTGGTGCGACAGCAGGGCGGTAGATACCGGGAACCGGCTTTTTGTAAAGGCCGGTGAGTACAAATGTCTGGACAGGTTGCTTAATTCTCCCGGTAATTTTACCCTTTCCAAACTGAAATGGGTCATGGAGAACGAACCTGAGATATATGAAAAAATATACAAATTCCTGCTTCCGGGAGATTATATAGCCCTGAAACTTACCGGGGAATGTACTACAACGCCTTCCGGGCTTTCCGAGGGGATCACATGGGATTTTAAAGATAACAAACCTGCCCTGTGGCTGCTCGCAGAAGCGGGTATAGACACTTCCCTGTTACCTGAAGTGGTACCCACTTTTTCCGAACAGGGAAAGCTTACCGAAGAAGCCTCGCGCGAACTGGGACTGAAAGCAGGGGTTCCTTTGCTGTACCGTGCAGGAGACCAGCCGAACAACGCATTATCTCTTAATGTTTTCAATCCCGGGGAAATAGCGGCTACCGGTGGGACATCCGGAGTGGTTTATGCCGTAAGTGATGTAACAAGTACTACCGAAGGGACCCGCATCAATAACTTTGCACACGTCAATCATAAACCGGAGCTTCCCCGTATCGGTAAATTACTAAACATTAACGGGGCAGGGATATTATATCGCTGGATGAAAGACCAGGTATCCGGCGGAACACTTACCTATAACGAAATGAACCAAATGGCGGCGACCGTTCCGGTCGGGGCTGCCGGACTCCGGATATTGCCTTTCGGGAACGGATCGGAACGCATGCTGAACAACGCCAACATAGGAGCGGGAATACACAACCTGAACTTCAATATTCACGGACAGCAACACCTGTATCGCGCAGCCCTGGAAGGGATTGCTTTTTCCTTTGTCTATGGCATAGGCGTACTGGAGAATGACGGCGTAGAACTGACTGCTATTAAAGCCGGAGGGGACAACCTGTTCCGGTCCGAACTGTTTTCACGTACCATAGCTACATTGGTAGACAGAGAGATACGTATTGTGGATACCACAGGGGCCGTAGGTGCCGCACGTGCGGCGGGGTATAGCTATGGCGACTTTAATACTTTCGGAGATGCTTTCTCCGGTGATGAGTACATAGCAACTTACGCTCCTCTCAAAGATAAAGAGACGTACCGGGAGGCTTATGAATCGTGGAAAGAAGCCTTGTCCAAAGCGCAGCAATAGTCCCGGAGTTACAGACAGACCAAAACAAAACAGCTAACACCTGACACCGAAGTATAACATATTTAATGCAAGAAAAAAATGATAACATTAGGAGAGAAAGAGTATTTTAAGGGAATAGGGAAAATAAAGTTCGAAGGAGCTTCTTCCCGCAATCCGTTGGCATTCAAATACTATGATGAGAATAAAGTCGTGGGAGGCAAGACCATGAAAGAACATTTCCGTTTTGCCGTAGCTTACTGGCATACCTTTACCGGAACCGGGGGAGATCCTTTCGGAATGGCAACCAAAAATTTTCCCTGGCTGGAGGCGGCAGACGCGAAGCAACAGGCGAAAGACAAAATGGATGCCGCTTTTGAGTTTATCACCAAACTGGGCGTTCCTTACTATTGCTTTCATGATTTTGACCTGATCGCAGAAGGGAACAGCCTGGCGGAATCGGAAAAGAGATTACAGTTTATATCCGACTATGCCCTGGAAAAGCAGAAAGCATCCGGGGTAAAACTACTCTGGGGTACTGCAAACTGTTTCAGTCACCCGAAATATATGAACGGGGCGATCACCAACCCGGATTTTAATGTTCTGGCACAGGCCGGGGCCCAGGTAAAGAATGCCCTGGATATTACCATTAAACTCGGAGGTGAGAATTATGTATTCTGGGGAGGTAGAGAAGGCTATATGTCGCTTTTGAATACCGAGATGAAAAGAGAACAGGAACACTTTGCCACTTTTCTGCATATGGCGAGAGATTACGCCCGAAAACAAGGGTTTAAAGGTAAGTTCTTCATCGAACCCAAGCCTATGGAGCCGACTAAGCACCAGTACGATTTTGACGCGGCTACCGTAATCGGTTTTCTTACCAAATACGATCTCCTGGACGATTTTAAACTGAACCTGGAGGTAAACCACGCCACCCTGGCACAACATACTTTTGAGCACGAATTACAGGTGGCGGCAGACAATAATCTTCTCGGTAGTATAGACGCCAACCGCGGAGATTACCAGAATGGTTGGGATACCGATCAGTTCCCGGTAGATGTATTTGAGCTTACCCAGGCCATGCTCGTTATCTTACAGTCCGGAGGCTTCCAGGGCGGAGGTGTTAATTTCGATGCCAAGACCAGGAGGAACTCTACCGATCTCGAAGATATTTTCTATGCGCATATTGGAGGAATGGACGCTTTTGCACGTGCCCTGGTTGCAGCGCAGAGAATCCTGGATGATTCGGAATACCTGGCATTGCGTAAAGAGCGTTACAGTTCTTTTGATTCCGGTGACGGAAAGGTTTTTGCCGACGGGATGACTTCTCTCGAAGAATTATACCGGTATGCCGAGGAACACCAGGACATCAAACAACAAAGCGGAAAACAGGAGTTCTTTGAGAATCTGATCAATCAATATATTTAAGTCTGTATATCCGGAACGGGAACAATCTGTTTGTTCCCGTTCCGGAACAGCTAACCAAAAACCGGAATTATGGAACAACTGGACTGGATTGTCATAGGAATGTACTTTGTACTTCTCCTGGGTATTGCTGCCTGGGTGATGAGCAAAAAACAAAAAGACACAAAAGATTACTTTCTGGCGGGCCGGAATGTAGGATGGTTCGTCGTGGGGGCGTCTATTTTTGCGTCCAATATAGGCTCAGAGCACCTGGTAGGGCTTGCCGGGGCAGGTGCCGATAGTGGTATGCCCCTGGCACATTACGAATTACACGCCTGGATCGTACTACTTCTCGGCTGGGTGTTTTTGCCCTTCTACGCCAGGAGCGGGGTATTTACCATGCCCGAATTCCTGGAACGGAGATATAGCCCCAAAGCCAGGTGGTTTTTGTCCATACTCTCCCTGCTGGGATATATACTTACCAAGGTTTCCGTATCCATCTATGCAGGGGGAATTGTTTTCCAGTCTTTACTGGGAATAGATTTCTGGACCGGGGCAATACTTACCCTTGTCATTACCGGGGTATATACCGTTGTTGGAGGAATGAGTGCCGTGGTCTATACGGAGACCCTTCAGACCTTTGTCCTTATAGGCGGGGCGCTGGCCGTAACCTTTATAGGACTTAATCACGAAGCCATCGGAGGATGGTCCGGACTTAAGGAGATCGTGGGGAGTGAACACTTTAACATGTGGCGTCCCGCCGATGATCCCCGGTATCCGTGGACGGGAATGGTGTTCGGAGGTGCCATCGTTGGTATATGGTACTGGTGTACGGACCAGTATATAGTACAGCGGGTGCTGACCGCAAAAAATGTCAAAGAGGGTAGAAGAGGAGCCATATGGGGCGGTTTTTTGAAAATTCTTCCCGTTTTTCTTTTCCTGGTTCCCGGGATGGTGGCTTTTGCGCTCAGCAAACAGGGAGTATTACAGTACGACAATGCCAATGAAGTATTGCCGACAATGGTAAAAACCCTGCTCCCGGCGGGAATACGGGGACTTGTCGCTGCGGGATTACTGGCAGCCCTTATGAGTTCCCTGGCTTCGGTATTCAATTCCTGTTCTACGTTGTTTACCATAGATATTTACAAAAAATTAAAACCGAATGAGAGCGAAACCAAGTTGCTCCGCATAGGGAAAATAGCAACAGGTTTTATCGTTATCCTCGGATTCGCCTGGATACCCGTTATGAAAAATGCCCCGGGAACACTGTATGATTACCTGCAATCCGTTCAGTCTTATATAGCGCCGCCGATTACAGCGGTATTCCTTCTCGGGATACTTTCCAAAAGAATCAATGCCAAAGGAGCTCTGGCAACCCTGTACATCGGGTTCGGAATAGGGCTTTTCCGGTTAATCCTGGACACCATAGTAACCTTTAACCCCGGACACGAATTCTCCGGTATATTGGGCGATATTATAGCCATACCGTTCTCTCATTTCGCTATTGTTATCTTTGTTATCTCCCTTTGTATCCTCGTGGGGGTAAGCTTATCATCTGCAAAACCCTCTGCCGAACAGGTGGAAGGGCTCGCCCTGGGCACATTGACAGCAGAGCAGAAAGCGGAAGTGAAAAACAGTTACAGCTGGGTAGATATAGTTGCTTCCGTACTTGTCGTAGTGATTATTACAGCGATTATGGTGTATTTTACAGGATAATGACTAAACCTTAAATAATTTATTAAGAGACCTATGGCCTCTTATCCAAAAGAGACACACGGCCGTGTGTCTCTTTTGTTATTAGGTTATTCTATAATCTCCACCTTCATTCTTACGCTTTCATAAGGCCATTCGCGGTCATCTGTTGGCAGGTCACAAATCTTGTCTACTACATCCATGCCCTGGGTAACACGACCGAAAGCAGTGTAATTTCCATCCAGGTGATACGCTCCGGGGCTTTGTACCACAATAAAAAACTCGAAGGGTGACGCCAGTTTGTGCGGATTGTCCACCTCATCGCTGCTGGGCATGGATACTATACCACGGTGGTGTTTGAACCCTTTTCTCGTATCCGGAGGGAGAAGGTACCTTCCGATGTCCGTACGCTTTCTGGAAGTCATACGGTTATCGGAATTTCCACCCTGGATGATGAAATTTTTTACGACCCGGTGAAAGTAAGTACCGTCAAAATATCCCTTTTTGGTCAGGTAGATAAAATTGGAACGGTGATAGGGGGTTTCCCGGAACAGTTCTATGATAATATCGCCGTATTTCGTAGATATTTTTACCTTGTTTTCTTTGTGCTTTTTGTTGTATTCGAAAAAGAAAGGGATAGCGTTATCGTCATTCAGTACAATAGTGTCTTCCGTTTTTACATTTTTGGGAATACTGCCTTTTTTGGAGATCGTGTCCGTTTCGGCTTTTTTGTTTGCCGTAGTGTCCACCTCGCTTTGCTCTGTAGCCGGGTGGGCTTTCCCCGTGGATTTTTTAGCTTTTTCTTGGCACCCGGTTAAAAATATAAATAGTATTATTGTAAAAAGACTCAGAGTATTACGTAACATGAATTTTGATGAATTTTTAGAGTTAGTCCCAAAAATAAAAAATCTACCCTTACCGGGACAGGAATCCCAGTATAAAATGGCTTCCATTCCGGCAAAAGAATTACGCCAAGTGGACCTTTCCCTGAAAAATCCCAGGAAAGCCGGTGTTATGGCCTTATTCTATCCCGATAACAGTTACAAAACCAATATAGTTCTGCTCCTTCGTAAGAAATATGAGGGAATACATTCCAACCAGGTTGGTTTTCCCGGGGGGAAGATGGAGGAGGAAGATGCCGATATCCGGATAACAGCCCTCAGGGAAACGCAGGAGGAAGTGGGGGTTTCCCCGGAAAAGATAAAGATTGTCCGGGCGTTGACAACACTGTATGTGCCCCCGAGTAATTTCCTGGTGCACCCTTTTCTGGGCGTATCGGAAGAAACCCCGTCATTTCTGCCCCAGGAGGAGGAAGTGGAAGAACTTATAGAAGTGCCGCTGGAATATATACTCGATGACAATCTCGTAGCCCGGAAAACCATTATTACCTCTTATGCCACCAATGCAGATGTACCGTATTTTAATTTTAGCGGATACACGGTCTGGGGAGCTACCGCAGCCATGCTGAGTGAAGTAAAAGATCTTCTGGGTATGGCACTTGTTTGAGTTCGGCTACTGTCTATAGCAGGGCAAACGCATTATGCGCAGAGCATCTGATAATGGGAGAATATGAGAATATGAGAATTCGATAATGTGACCATGAGGTAGAAGAGTTTGGGAAATGAGAGGATAGCGGATGGGCTTAGATGGATGGGAGTTGTGGGGATGATCAGGAGACGGGGTGTCCTTGGGCTCCGCTCAGTGCAACTTGCAACTTGACTAAGCCTAACATAGGTTGCCTTTTTTCTTAAACTTAATGTATAATGAAAAAAGGACAAGAACACAGAGTGTTTGATTTAGGCCTCAAATTGCAATTAGTCAAGCAGATTGAAAAGGGAGAACTCCGGGTTCGTGATGTTAGCCAGCTTTATCAGGTAAGTACCACGGCGGTATATAAATGGTTACGTAAATATTCCGATCTTTACGTGAGTAATACACGAATGATAGTGGAAAGTAAAAGTTTATCAAAGAAGCAAAAAGAGCAGGCAGAGCGCATTAAGGAGCTGGAACGGGCTTTGGGTCAAAAGCA
>NZ_JBRKIS010000013.1:17906-62538 GCF_052983315.1 Sinomicrobium endophyticum | reverse complement strand
CCCTTTAGATACTATGGTAAAAACCTAATGAATTTGTCGTTATCTTGATTTTATTTTACTTTTACCATCCTACAAAGAAGACTTTTTTCCAATTGTGGATTTGAAGTCTATCTAGCGCGGAGTGTAATGCTCCGCTTTTTTTATTTTATGGACTAATTACCTCCATTGATAATCTTTATCGTATTCTTGCTCTTTTTTCCAAAGGGTATAAGCAAGAATCAATAATTTACGCATTCCTGCCACAATCCCTTTACGTTTTATTGCTGGATTTCTTTCGCAAACTCTTTCATATAAATTTCTAATCGATTCATTAACTCTTGTCGCTGTCATAGAAGGCATATATAAAGTCTGTCGTATTCTCGAATTGCCGTGTTTTGATATTCGGGATTTCCCTTTGTATTTTCCGGATTCATGTAATGTAACATCAAGTCCTGCATAGCTTATTAACTGGCGAATGTTTTGGATTAATGCAAACCCATTAGTTTCAGCGATTAAAATTACAATGGTTTCAAAACCCAAACCAGGAGCTGTCTCTACTTTCTCAATTTTTTTCTTTAATTCCTTATCCTGGTCCACCGTGTTTTTGATTTCTTTTTTGATGGTTTGAATAGCTTTTTCATAAAATTCCATTTGTTCGATCTTTAACCCTATAATGCTTTCGAGCTTCTCATGCGACTTATACATGGCGTGTAATTGGCACTTCGATCGTTGAAGCTCTTTTTTAAAGGAGAGTAACTCCCTGCAAAGGTCTCTTAACTTTTTATACATGGGAGACATGGGGTGCCAACGATCTAATACTCTTTCTATTCCATATCCGGCTATATGTTTGGAATCCATGGAGTCTGTTTTTGTCTTTATATGAAGACTTTTTATATAGTTCTTTATTTTATTGGCCAATACAACAGATACTTCCTGATCCTTTTTATAAAGGAAATAGGCTAAGTCTTCATAATAAACACCGGTTGCTTCCATGACAAACCTTATGGGGCAACTATGGCCAGGTCCCTTTGTTTTTAAAACCCATTCCAAGAACTCTTCATGTCCTTTCCTGTTATTTTTAAAAGATCGCGTCCCTTTAATTTTCACAGAACCATCTTCTAATCGGATTTTTATACATCCATGAAAATCATCCATGGAGATATCGATTCCAGCACATATTTTTCTCATAGTTATTTAAATCAATAAAGGACTTCTTCTCTTTGTCTTTCCTCGTTTTTATACGGAATACAGGCAATATGGCCAATTTCCTAGATACTATTCAGACTATAAGAAGAAAAGAAACAGGTGCAAGATCTAAAGGGCGATATACTTATAAAAGTTATCTGGGCAGGGATGCTATTACCTGTTTCTTCCTTGTATTTAAGTTTTCAAATAACCATAAATCTCATATTTTTTAAAACCTATTCTATAAAAATATTTAAGAACAAACATACGAGGCCGGGGTAACGGAATTTCGGGCTGGTAGTGTCTGCCCCTCCGTCCTTGGCCCCGGCCCTCATTGGAGTTGGGGGCTTTGGGGTTATTTGGTTACTGAGTTATTAGGTTATTTAGGCAACACTCATAAACTCAGTAACCCAATTCCACTCCCTTTAGTCCCGGTGTCAAAATGATTTTCTGCTTAAAGGATCTTTAAAACGCCGCGATTTACTTCCTGGCGGAATCTTTAAGTTTTTTTAAAGGTAAAAAAGCAGAAAAGCCTTATTTTTAAGATGAAGAACTTATTTTACCGATTTTTCAACAAGCTAAAAAATACCCCTTATGCTAAAATTCTTAAAAACATTTTTTATACTTCTAAAAAAGTCATTTGTCCGGTGGAACAGGAATGATCCTTTTCCCAAAGGGGCGACCATAGCGTATTACACCCTTTTCTCACTGCCTTCATTATTGATCATTGTT
This sequence comes from Sinomicrobium endophyticum, assembly GCF_052983315.1. Classification (NCBI taxonomy): domain Bacteria; kingdom Pseudomonadati; phylum Bacteroidota; class Flavobacteriia; order Flavobacteriales; family Flavobacteriaceae; genus Sinomicrobium; species Sinomicrobium endophyticum. Next base: position 60,642 of record NZ_JBRKIS010000013.1, on the reverse strand, counting down.
ATGACCATAGCCAGTTCGTTTTTTGAGCGGGAGGCGGTGCAGGGCAGGATCACCGCACAGATAGGTGACTTCATAGGGCGCGATTCCGCAAAGGCGGTGGAGAGCATGATCGTCAATGTTTCTTCTTCTGATGGTTCTGTACTGGCCATCCTCATCAGTATCGGCATGGTACTTTTTGCGGCTACCGGGGTATTTTTCCAGTTGAAAAAAACCATGAATACCATTTGGAGCGTGACTGCGAAAAGGACAAATTTCTGGAAAATGATCATAGACCGGCTGATCTCCTTTGGCATGGTACTGGTCATCGGTTTTTTGTTGCTTATTTCTTTGGTTATTTCTGCTTTGCTCAATGTATTAAAGGAACATATCGAACAAATTTCAAAAAGTCTTACCACAACCCTGGTAGATATGTTGAATTTCGGCATTTCCTTCCTGATCATCACCATTCTTTTTGCTGCCTTGTTCAAACTTCTGCCGGATATCAGGGTCCGGTGGAAAACGACATTCACCGGTGCGGTACTTACCACGGTTCTATTTTTAATCGGTGAATTCCTGATCGGTTTTTATTTCGGACAGAGCGAACCGGCTTCGGTATACGGAGCGGCAGGTTCTGTGGTGATTATCCTGCTCTGGGTGAATTATATCTGCCTTATCCTGTTCTTCGGGGCGGAATTCACCGTACAATATGCCGAATATAAAAACGAACATGTCGTACCCACCAAATTTGCCGAACCCGCCATTTACAGGGAAATTAAAAAATTGAGTTCCCGCCACCTGACCCCCGAAGAAGAAGAAAGAATACTGGAAAGATTGCGTTCTAACCTGGGAATTACGGAGGAGTGAAAGTCGGTGGCTTCGATACACCCCGGCGGAGCCGGGGCACTCAGCCATCTCTGTCCTGGCTATGAATGGGAGGGTTTTGAAAGCCTGGGCCATGAGACTAACCCGTACATTTACCTATATACTCCAAAGCTCACGCCCAGTGGGACACCAAAAAAACGCCCGCTTTACAAAGTATACGCTGAAGGCGCTAAGTCACAAATTACACTTTCCCCTTCGGGTGAAGTTTAGTTTGTTTTAGTCTAACCCTTAATTCGCATTAAAAATAATTAAAGCTAAATCTTGAAATTTTTAACCAAAACTTACCATCAACTTACCCGTTCCACTAAGTGTACGCCGAAGGCACTGCAAATATCTCCGGATTCGCAGCCCGTTACACGTCCATGCCGTAGTAGCTAAAAATTTTTGAATAATTGCTGGTTGAAAACACCTCATCAGCCAGATGGAAAAGTTTGTACCGGAAATATCAACGAACTAAGAATAACCCTTTAGCATAAGGTTGAAAAAATTAACTACCTTGCATTTACGACACAAAAGGAAAGATATATAGCTAAGTTGACTCGGTTTTTTGCCGATTTATTAACCGATGACGGCAAGTCCGGAGGTTAGGGAGTAGCAATAAAATTGCTCTTTAGTTACTGGTTATTAGTATATTAAGTTATTGAATTATACACATAGATGCTATTTGTATTAATCTCATAAACAAAGAGTTAAATATTTGTATGCTTATAAAATGAATAGACATTTCAAAAAAACCTGACTTTGTGGGCTTTGTGAAAAACTTTGAGCCCTTTGTGGTTTTCCCTGTCACGGGTCTTATTTTATCACAGAGATTTCACAAAGTAGGCAAAGACCTGCCTGCCGGCATAGGCAGGGTTGCACAAAGTATTGTAGAGAAATTCAATGTATAACTCAATTAAGTTATTCAGGCATCACGCATAAACTTAATAATTGAATAAAGTAAAAGTTTAATTCAGGTTCTCTATAATAGAAATTGCTAAAAATCGACTAGTATGCTGGCTTAAGCCAGTGTAAAAGATGCGGAAAAAAATAACCGGATTGATTCCTAAATACTTATACCTACTTATGGAAAAAAAATGTAATGAAAATATCGGCAGCAGCGATCGGCAAAATACCCAAACGCAACTGCGGCCAGAACGATTGCCAAACGAACAACAGCACGATAACGCAACGGAAACCATCTCCGGGCTGATCGCACAGAAAGCACAGGCGTACCCGGAGCGAACGGCGATTATCGATGGAAAACTCACGGTAAACTTCAGGCACCTGACGGACCGGGCGAACGCCATCGCCGGAGAACTGATGGCACGCAACGTCCCGGCAGGATCGCTCGTCGGTGTATGTATGCACCGCAACTGGGAACTGGTTGCGACTTTGCTGGGTGTATTACGGGCGGGCTGCGCCTATGTGCCGCTCGATCCCGCCTATCCACGGGAACGGGTACGCTACATGCTGGAACATTCCCGTGCGATGGCTGCTATTGTGGACGATGAGAACTGCGCGGAACTTTGTAAAGGCGTACAGGAGCTGATATGGCTTAATAAGGTGAAGCCACAAACAGCAGCCCAACCGGCCGGGCCGGCCGCGAACGATCTCGCTTATGTAATCTATACCTCCGGCTCCACAGGACTACCAAAAGGAGTCGCTGTCGAGCATCGGAATGTGGTTGCCATGACCCAGGCAATGAGTAATTTATTAGATGCCAAAGATCTGGAGGGCATGCTGGCCGCCACCTCCGTCTGTTTTGACCCCTCGGTCATGGAAATCCTGGGAACTTTAGCACTGGGAGGAACCGTGGTGCTTGCAAAAAACATGCTCGACTTGCCGGCCTTATCTTCGGCGAACCTGGTAAAAAGTTGTGTTGTAGTTCCATCTGCAATACAGGCGTTACTGTCTTCCGGATGGATACCTCACGGCATCCGCTCCATCGTTTTTGGCAGTGAAGCGCTTAAGCAACCACTGGTAGAAAAACTGTTTGCCCTGAACACAGGGGCCCGGGTGTTCAACGCATATGGCCCCACCGAAGATACCGTTTTCTCGACGGCGGTTGAGATCTTTAACGACACGCAAAACATTCCTATCGGGAAATCTGTGGAAAACTCCCGTTCTTATATACTAGACGATGATAGGAACCCGGTGCCCGATGGTATGGAGGGCGAACTGTTTCTGGCAGGAAACAAGCTTGCACGTGGGTACTTGTATGACGAAGCGCGTACCGCAGAGCGATTTATAACGATGAAACCTACCAGCGCTATCCCCGAGGTGCGGCTGTATAGAACAGGTGATCTTTGCCGAAGAAATGAAAACGGAGAAATCGAATTTTTAGGCCGCGTAGACCAACAGGTCAAGGTCAGGGGCTTCCGGATCGAATTAGAAGAGATTGAAGCGGCACTGGAATCCATGCCCGGGATTACCACTGCAGCGGCGGCTGCCGTAGATGGTGGTATAGGACAGAAAATGCTTGTAGCATATATAGTGAGTCCGCATGAAGCCGTAACAGCTGAGAACGCAAAGGCATATTTAGCACAAAGGATGCCAAAGTATATGGTTCCTCAAGTCGTGATACCCCTTAAGGAACTGCCTCTTTTACCCAACGGAAAGCTCGACCGCAATAAGCTAAAGTCCCTGAAAGGGCCCGGTCAGTCCGAACAGGAAAAACAGGCGACTGATGTAAACTCCGGGTCTGAGCTTCACACTAACGGACAGGCACAAAACCCGGCAGGTCACGGCACCGGCCGGCAGGTAGCCATACTGTCGGTAATTCAGAAAGAGGTTTTTGCTCTTCTGAATCTTAATGATTCCGAACAAATACTGCCGGACGATTCATTCGATAACCTGGGGCTTGACTCACTGTCCAGCCTGGAGCTGAGTGTGCGGCTTTCAAAAATATTTGGGCTAAGGCTTTCCGGAACCGTTGCTATGGAGTATTCCACTCCTGTAGCGCTGACCAATCATATTCTGGAACTGACAGACAGTGGCACAGGTAATACGCCAGGGGAAAATGCATGTAAAGTAGCATCGGATACGCTCGGGACTTTTCAGGAACGTATCCGTTCCAGCCACCCTACGTTTCAGGCTGCAAAAGCACCCTCCTGGTCCGCTAATGACAAGAGTAAACTTGTGCAGGAAGTGCTGCGTATGGTGAACAGCCTTGATAGAAATCCGTACAGTAAGGTACTCCGTACAGGGAGCGCTACCAAAGGTACCGTAACCGACGTGTACCATGATGAAGAACAGGAAGCCATTATATGGACGACCAACCTGTACCTCGGTTTGAACCGTGATAAAGAAGTGATCGAGGAAGCCTCTAAAGCCTTGCAACAATTCGGGAGCGGAATGGGAACCTCTGCAGCGGCTTCCGGGATGACGGACCTCCATGTAGAATTCGAAAAAGAGTTTGCCGAATTGGTAGGAAAGCCCGGTGCCTGCCTGTTCCCTACGGGTTATACTGCCAATGTTGGCGCTGTAGCGGGACTTCTGGGTAAAAATGATGTAGTCGTTATTGACCAGCTCTGCCACGCATCCATCGTTGACGGTGCCCGTCTGTGTGGTGCTACGATCAGAACATTTCAACACAACAGCTCCTCCGACCTGGAAGCAGTTCTGAAATCGGAAGTATCTCCTTACCGTACCGTACTGGTTGTTCTTGAAGGTGTTTACAGTATGGGGGAGGGTGCCGCACCGGTTGCGGAAATTGTGCGTACCGCAAAAGCATATGATGCGCTTGTGCTGGTGGACGAGGCCCATTCATTCGGTTTTTACGGGGACCGTGGCGCAGGTATTTGCGCTGCCCAGGGTATCACTGAAGAGGTAGATTTCATTATGACCACACTCAGTAAAGCACTCGGTAGCCTTGGAGGCGTGGTTGCTGCACGGGAGGAACATATAGATCTTTTGAAATCATCTTCGAGAGCCTATATTTTTCAGGCTTCCGTTAGCCCCGCAGATATGGCCGCAGCACTTACTGCTTTGCGCCGGTTACGTTCAGACGACAAACTGCGGGAGCGACTTTGGGATACGACCAGGTATATGCGACGGCGATTCATCGAAGCAGGTTATGACCTGGGTACGGGGGACGGTCCCATCATTACACCCCATTTTAGCGATAAGGATAAGCTATACGCCATAGTGCAGGGCATGTACAAGCGTGGCGTTCAAACATCAGCGGTGACCTACCCTATTGTGGAGAGCGGAAGAGGGCGTCTCCGGCTTATATGCTCATCTGCTCATACACGGGAAGATGTCGATAAGACGCTCGATGCGCTTATCGCAGCAGAACGTGAAGTAGATGAGGGTCAGCAGTTGGCAAGTTCCCGGACTGCTGACTCCGGAGAGCTGACTGCCATGCAGTCCGACGTGGAGAAGTGGAGGAATGACTTCGCCGCTTACCTGAAAGCTTCAATAGCCGAAAAAGCCGCTCACCAGGCTCCGAACCTTGTTGTGGCTATCCGTATTCCTGAGCATGAAAAGCCGGTAACCATAGTAATCCATGAACGAGATATTACACCAGGCACCGAAGAGATACCCGATCTTCCAATGTGTTCCCTGCTTCTTAAAAATAACCGGGCGGTCGCTGCCTTGCAGACATCAAACGTCCAGGAACTGCTTCATTGTATTAGCGAGGGCACTTGCGTGTTAAACGGTCAGGTAGAGCCATTTATCTGGCTCATCGCCCGAATGGTTGAAAAACAACAAGCCGTTGCGGAGAAACGTGATTAAACGGATTAAGTAAACTACCTCGATGCAAGCATACAAGGCATTAAAATAATTCCCGCGCTACAAAGTGTACGCTGAAGGCTCCGCAAAGTCCGGAACATTTGCAGCGCTGGTATTTTTTGCTTTTTATGGAGCGCTGTGGTGTTACAGGATTTCATATACAAAATGAGGAATACTATATAAAATGAAGCGTGTACTAAAAACCATATAACCAACTATAAATATGACAACTACACTTTATTCACGCCTTTTGATAACAAAAAAGAGGAATTGTGTATATTTATGTTTTAGCAGCAACTTTAACAACACCGCTCAACCGACAAAACTACTTGACTTTTACAATTACTTTCCCTTTGGCACGACCACTTGAAACGTAGGACATTGCTTCGTTCATTTGTTCAAACGAAAACACTTTATCAACTACAGGACGAATGACACCTGTTTCAATAAGCTTTCCGATTTCAGACAACTGCTTTCCGTTGGCTTGCATATAAAGAAACGAATAATCAACACCGAGTTTTTTTGCTTGACTTCTTACTTTCCTACTCAGAAAGAAAATCGCTGTTTTCATAAACCACGACAACCCTACTTCTTTTGCGAAAGCAGGATCGGGCGGACTTGAAATAGAAACGACTTTTCCGCCTGACTTCAATATTTTCATGGATTTCTCAAGCGTTTTTTCGTCCTGATTGTTAAGCACCAAGTCGTAATCTTTTAGTATCGTTTCAAAATCTTGTGTTTTGTAATCAATCACAATATCGGCACCAAGACTTTTCACCAAATCAAAATTACCGGCACTTGCCGTTGTGGCAACAGTCGCACCCAAATGTTTTGCCAACTGAATAGCAATCGTTCCGACACCGCCTGAACCTGCCTGTATAAATACTTTTTGATCTTTTTTGAGTTTTGCTTTTTCAACGAAAGCTTGCCAAACCGTTAAAGCAACCAATGGAATGGAAGCCGCCTGTTCCATTGAAATGTTTTTTGGTTTCAAGGCTGCATCGTTTTCATTGATAGTGATGTATTCCGCAAACGCACCGATTTTGAAATCGGCAGGACGGGCAAAAATTTCATCTCCAACTTTGAAACGACTAACTTTTGAACCCACTTTTGTAATGATTCCTGCGACATCGTGTCCTAAAATCAACGGAAATTTATATGGAAGTAACAACTTATATTCACCACTTTTCAGTTTGACATCTAACGGATTGATACTTGCTGAATGGACTTGAACCAACAGCTCATTTTCCTTAACAACTGGTTCGGCAACTTCAACCAATTGAAGTTTATCCGCTTTGCTGTATCTGTTTATTATAAATGCTTTCATTTCTTATTTTTTAAATTTATTTATATTTTTTATGATGGAATTTTCAAAGGTTTTAAATGAAAAATATTGTATAGCAGGGAATAACGAAGACCCCTTGCCTACGGGATTATTAAATTTGGGACTTTCATTTTCAACCAATTTCAATAGCGTTTCAACAACGGCAGTTGGTTCTTCGGATTTTGAAAATAAATCTTTTGTATAATCTTCAAGTGTTGTTCGATATTCATCATAATCACTTATTTTATTTTCTGCAACTTTCGAGTTAGTGACTATATTGGTTTTAGACCACATTGGTTCTACCATACTTACTTTTATATTAAATTCATTCAGTTCAAAACGAAGGGCTTTGAAATAACCTTCTAAAGCGTGCTTGGATGCAGCATAATACGCCCCGCCCGGAAGACTGATTAAACCCATAATTGAACCTACTGTAACTATCTTACCAAAACGCTGGTTTCTAAAATAAGGTAACAACTCATTGGTTAGCATAACAGTTCCCCAAAAGTTGGTTTCAAATTGTTGTTTGCCTTGAGTTATGGTAGTTTCTTCGGCAAGTCCAGACAAATAAAATCCTGCATTATTTATCAAAACATCTAATTGTTTTATTTCGGTGAAAAGTTGTTTTCCAAAAGATTTGATTGATTTATCATCAGTAATATCCAATGCTAACATTTTGAACGGCAATGAAGACTGATTTTTATCAGGGTTGCGGCTTGTGCCAATTACATTGTAACCCCTTTTATGTAGCTCTTTTGCGAGTAACAAACCAAAGCCCGAAGATGCTCCTGTTACTAAAATATTCTTTTTCATTTTTACTTACTTCGTTTTTTATTTGTAAATTCGCTTGCAAATTACAAGTGCAAATATACAAACAACTTTCGTAATGCAAGTTGTTTTCTAATTTATTTTATGAAAACAAGTAAAAAAAGGTCAGACTGCCCATTAAGTTGCTCACTTGACGTATTTGGCGACAAGTGGTCATTACTCATTATCAGAGACTTAATATTCGGAAATAAGTGTACCTACAACGACTTTTTAAAATCAGCAGAAGGTATTGCAACCAATATTTTAGCAACAAGACTAAAAGACCTTGAAGAAAATGGCATCATTGAAAAATCTGCACACCCAGACAGCAAGGCAAAAAAATTGTACCGATTGACACCAAAAGGAATAGATTTATTGCCTATACTTATGGAAGTGTACATTTGGTCGGAAAAATATTTCACTATTCCAGCTGACATTAAAGCAACAATCAAAGAAGCCAAGAAGGACAAAGACAAATTTGTAAAACAAGTAACGAAAGAACTGAAATCAAAATGACGAGAAAAAAAGCAGCAGCTACAAGAAATTGGCGGTTCGGTGGTTAAATGAAGCTTTGTGCTTCGTATCAAGCTCGGTGGTGGCAGGCAATTTTGTGCTTCGAAATCGCCAACTTCTTGTAGCCAAAAACCGTTGTGCATTATTATCACCCAACAAAGCTCAATCCATCTAATGAAAGCCTTTGTATTCGAAAAATATGGTTTACCCGATGTACTTCAACTTAAAGAGGTGGTTAATCCGATTCCTAAAGGCAATGAAGTTTTAGTAAGGGTTCACTCCGCATCCATAAATGACTGGGATTGGGGATTGGTCAGGGGTAAACCATTCGTTATCCGAATATTGTACGGCTTAAAAAAACCTAAAATCAAAATTCCCGGAGTCGATATATCAGGAAAGATTGAAGCTGTGGGAGAAAATGTAAAAAAGTTAAATCCTGGCGATGAAGTTTATGCAGACTTATCGGAGTCCGGGTTTGGCGGATTTGCCGAATATGTTTGTGTTCCTGAACATAGCTTATCGAAAAAACCTTCAAATCTATCTTTTAACGAAGCAGCGGCTCTACCACACGCTGCATTGTTATCCTTGCAAGGACTTATGGATATGGGGAAAATCAAATCCGGACAGAAAATCTTAATTAATGGTGCTGGCGGTGGAGTGGGAACTCTTGGAATTCAAATCGCCAAATTATACGATACAAAAGTGAGCGGTGTTGATAGTAAGGAGAAATTGACGACAATGCGCTCATTGGGGTATGACACGGTTATAGATTATAAAAAAGAGGACTTCACAAAAAACGGCGATAAGTATGACCTCATACTTGATACTAAAACCAACAGGTCAACAATCAAATATGCCAGATCCCTGCAAAAAAATGGCATTTACATCACGGTAGGGGGTACTATGTACCGACTTTTTCAAATATTTTTATTAGGCTCTCTTATTTCCATTTTTAGTAATAAGAAGTTAAAAGTTCTCAATCTTAAACCAAATAAGAATTTAGCCTATATCACTCAGCTTGCTGAAAACGGTAAAATTAAGCCATTAATTGATGGACCCTATGGCTTTGAAGAAATACCCAAACTTATTCAACATTTTGGAGAGGGCAAGCATCGGGGAAAAATTGTCGTTGAAATAATAAAATAACGAACGCCCTACATTTTATAGTCTGAACGTTATGTGTAACTTAAAACATCAAAAACGCATATACAGAAACTTTACGGAATAGAATATTATTAACAAATACAACTATGGCAAAAAGTAAATTACTGCAAATGCATAATGTCGGAATCGTTGTAGAATCCCTTGACAACGCCATTTCGTTTTTCACAGCACTAGGTTTGCAACTCGAAGGACGAGCCACTGTCGAAGGAGAATGGTCCGGTCGGGTTACCGGACTGGATTCCCAACAAGTAGAAATCGCTATGATGGCTACGCCCGATGGACATAATCGGCTTGAACTTACAAGATTTTTAAATCCAGCAACAATTTCAGATCACAGAAACGCACCTGTTAACTCCCTCGGTTATTTACGAATAATGTTCACCGTTGAAGATATTGATGAAATGGTATCTAAACTAACCAAACAAGGTGCCCAACTCGTTGGAGATGTGGTTGAGTATGAGAATACGTACCGACTCTGTTACATTCGTGGGGTCGAAGGGCTTCTCATTGGACTGGCAGAAGAAATTGGTAATGAATGAATAAAAAGCAATACATAACAGCGGTCAGGCAGACAAAAGGCAGACCTGGGAATAACCCCGGACACGGCTAAGGTTTGTTCCCTTTTTGCTGATTTTTATTGTCGAAAACCCTGCACTACCCAGTGTTTTAAGGCGAATGCCTCTGGATTAACGATCTCTATAAGGATAATTGTAAGGGAAATCCCATTTTATTCCCTGCATAAATGGTATGAGTTCCATTTCTACCGTATCTTTGGCGAGTACGCCGTACATAGGGTTTAAACCACTTTCTTATGAAAAATTCACTTCTGACAGCCCTTTTAATAGGAGTCATAGGCATTTGTTATACACAACCAATCCGGACCGATAGTATAGACTATAAAATGGTTTACGGAATGGGGTTAAAGGCCGATGTGGCTCCTATAATAGCCTGCTTTGATACTCTCCACCCGGTTGCAGAAGAGGATATTGCCTTTAAAAACCGGTTTTTATCCCGTTTTAAATATAAAACCGAAAGGGTTGCGTTTTCCGAAGATACGGATAACAACATTGTATTACTCTACAGGATTTTTGAAACTTACTGGAGGGAAAGCATGCTACGGCCAGAGATAAGCCGTGATAGTATTTTTAAAACCGACCTCACCGATTTTTTTAAATCGCTAAACCAAGAACAACCTTTTGTTAAAGAACCCGTGACCAGGGATAACCTTGAGGATACTTTTAAAAAATTTATTGATTCTAAAGGACTCCATGCTACGGGCTTTGGAAAAACCGGCAAATTCTACGACCTGTTGTTATGGAATACGGAAGTTCCGGAAGAATATCCCGTTGAACTTATGGATACCTCCATGACCGTTACAGTTCACTTCATGGACGACTTTGTTTCCCTGGGCTGGCTGGAATATGTAAGAATGGGCAATTATTATCCCGGTGGCTGGGCAACAGAAGAAGGCTTGTATTGTGTAACCAAGGGATACGATCTGACCTCGGAGAAATTTTTGGTCCACTTTCTGAAACACGAAGCTCAGCACTTTGCAGACAGGGCAAGGTTTAAAAATTTACAAGCACATCAACTGGAATACAGGGCAAAACTCCTTGAACTGTATTTCGGTAACGAAACATTGTATGAAACACTGGAAAAGTTTGTCCGGACCGCCAAGAACGATCCTTCCAATGCGCATCCTTATGCCAATTATAATATAATCCGCAACCTATCTAAAAAGATATTTGAGGAAGACCTTGTCAAAGACCTTTCCAGGTGGAAAGGAATTTCCGCACAGGATATCCGGAAAGCTGCCTGGTTCCTGTATACGGAAGATACTGATCGGTTAAAAAGCTAATCTCACCCTGGTTCGGACACAGGAGAAGCGTGGGGGCTGTTATAACAAGCATGTGTAACCCGCCCTGCTTTGCAAAGTGTGTGCTGAAAGTGCTACGAATGTCTGCCACTCCGCAGCCTGGGAAATAGAAAATCATATCTTTATCAGACAAACGATCCCAGAAGTTTTTATGTAGTTAATTATAATTATCTATATTCATGAACCGACAATCAAAACCGATTTATTATGAAAACAAAAATCAAATTCCTCTTGCTCATCTTACCTTTTATAGCTTTAATAAGCTGCGGAACGAATGAAGTTAAACATGCTACCAACCCGGAAATCGGAACCTATAAAGTAGCCATTCTATATCCGGATGGAGAGAACAAAACATTCGACATGGATTATTACGAAAAGAAGCACATGCCTATGATGGCCCGACTTTTAGGTGATAATTTAAAGTTTTATGAAATTGACAAGGGCATAGCGGGCAGGACAGATGGTGATAAAGTCAGTTTTGTCACTATGGGTTATTTTTACATCCACGATGTGGATGAATACCATAAAGTGATTGCCCAAAATATGGATACCATTCGCAGCGATATCCCGAAATACACAAATATTCAGCCGATAATACAAATAAGTGAAATCAAACAATGGAAGGCCGGTCATATAAAATAAGGCCCCTCCCGAAAAGTATAAGTTTGAAAATCCTGCTCTACGAGGTATCGCATGCGCTGCGAATGTCTCCGAATTTGCAGTCTATGTTTCTATGTTAGATCAAAAACAGACCAATACGTAACGCCCCTCGCTGAGGGGTTTGCAACATGGTATTTCGCAGCCTTAAAGCCGTGACGGCTGGTAGTACTATTGCGATAATCGGGTTATGTGCACCGCTATCGGAAGAAAACACGTAAAGCATGGGCACATCTCGGAGAGGCATTCAAGGATTCTTTATGGGATAGAAGTGCCCCATTGATCCCTGTTTGAGCCTGGCGGAAATACTATCAAAGATTCAAATAATAACGGGTACTCTTTCGCGCTCCGGTTCTTGTAAAAGCCCCGATACGAACCATCTTCTGCAAGTCACGGGTCGCTGTTGAGGCTGTTGTGCCGGTTATCTTTATATAGTTATCTGCACTCAGCCCACCCTGGAAACCTTCAATGCCTTCCCGAAAAATTCTGTTAACCACCTTACGTTGGCGATCATTAAGTTCCTTGTCGAACTTTTGAAAGTATTTGGTTTTGCCTATCAGGAAATCTATCATTTTTTGCGTATACTCCTGGGCCCGGAGTACCATTTCGCAAAAATATTCAAGCCATTCCGTAATTTCCAATGCACTACTGCTCTGATGTAAGGCGTTATAATACATTTTTTTATTGCTCTCGATAGTATGGGAAATAGCAATTAGCGTTGGTCTCTCCAGGTATTGCGATAAAACCTTCTCGGATAGTGCACGACCAATCCTTCCGTTTCCATCTTCAAAGGGGTGTATGCTTTCAAAATATAAATGAGCAATGCCCGCTTTTTTCAAGGGTTCCGGTTCTTCTTTTGCTTTGGTCTCATTAAACCAGGCAATAAACCGGCTCATTTCCTTTTCCACCATACTTGAAGGAGGTGCTTCAAAATGTACCAAAGGACGGTTCATCGGTCCGGACACTATTTGCATCGGGTCTTCATGAGTTCTGTAACTCCCTATATCCAACAGGTCACGACGACCATTCATCAACATTTTATGCCATGTAAATAATTGCTCATGTGTTAAAGGAGTTTTATAGTTTTTATATAGGTCTATCATCATTTCCGACACCCCCTGTTCGGCTGGTGAAATTTTATGCCTGTCATTCTGCAGGCCGAAATGATTTCGAATAGAAGATTGTAACGAATCCCTGTCCAGCAGTTCTCCTTCTATTTGAGAGGTTTTATAAGCCTCGTCACTTAATAATATGACTTTTAATTCATCCTGGTTTTCATCGCTTATATGCTTTAAGCTCCCGGACAATACTCCGGCTTTATGTAAAAACTCCTTTTCATAAACATGCAATGCTTCCGATGAATACTCGAATGCGGGCCAATTTTTAAACTGCCAATTCCATGCCATGGGCTATAAAGATAAATTTATAGCTCAATATAATACAAATAAATGAGCTATAAAAATAAATTTATAGCCCACATGATACTATCGTGCCCTCCGGCTGACCTTCGTTTGAGCCTGGCAGAAACGAAGGTCTATCGTAAAAAACGTTTGTAACGCGCTACAAAAGAGGTCTTACAAAAACGCAGGGGTAATAAACAAGTTTCGAAAAAGCAAGAAAACAAACGTTCGTCTGTTATCACTTTCCGCAAAAAACCGTATTTTTAAAAACCAATTGGAAATCAAAGTGTCTTATCTCGTTATTTCTTACAAACAGTTAACTCCACCACCTGATGAAAGAACGTTATTCCATATTCCGGAAATTCTCTACCCTGGAACAAGCCAGGGAGTTGGAATCCCAACTCAACGGAAACGGTATCGATACGGTGCTGGCCGACAATGTGCCCCCGGTAGACATAACATTCTCCGGGAACACCCTGCAAATGAAAAGAATATCACACCTGCGCCTCGGCACTCCTGTATGGATATACGCCATATCCAGGGCTTTGGAACGCGCTTCCTTCTATGGGATCCGGGCATTGCTCGTATTATATATGCTGAGTGAAACCATAAACATGCCGCAACAGCAGGCCCTGACCATATACGGATGGCTGGCATTTTGTATCCTTATTTCACAGGTACTGGGGGCTGTCTTCGGGGATTTGGTTCTCGGTAATAAAAACACGCTTATTGCAGGTGGGGCCATCCATGCCCTGGGTGCTTTTTGTTTATGTATTCCGTCTGTTTTAGGTTTATATACAGGTATTGCTCTTATAGTACTGGGTAGTGGTTTTTATACGCCTAACCTCTTAGCTCATCTCGGGAAACAATACCAGGCAAAATCAAAACTGCTGGATGCTGCATTTACCATCTTATATGCCGGCATAAACATCGGTGCTGCTTTGGGAGTGTTTTGGATAAGCTACCTGGGGAATATAAACTATAGTTATGGCTTTGCTGCTGCCGGCATCTTAATGCTTTGTTCGGTTGCCCTTCCATTGCTCATCCCGGAAACACCACCTGGAAATACCGAAGATAACAACATGGAAACATCTACGGGTAAAAGCGTGTTATATGTGCTTGTGGCTTTTCTCCTTATCGCATTGTTCTGGGGTGTGTACGAAATAGCTAATACCCGTCTCTTTGACATACAATATGAAATTGGCCGGACGGCAACCTCGCCTTTTTCACAGTACTTCCTGTCCTCCCTTAATTCTGCTTTTCTCGTATTCCTCAGTATTGTTGCCGCCATTACCTGGTCTTTCTTTTATGCAAATCGTTTTCTCAAACTGACTGCCGGATTCCTCGTAGTTGCCCTGTCTTTTATACCACTTTTTTTTATCCCGGCAGTTGCTACGGAACAACATATTGTATTACTGGTTGCTACCGTATTTTTGTGGGGCGTAGCGGAAATACTCATTTCCCCGGTTATTTACTCGGTTTTGACCCGGTATACCAATCCCCGTTACCTAGCCATGGTAATGAGTGCATCGTTTATATTGTCAAGGATATTTATCTTCCTGGTCTCGATCTTTGCAGAATATCTGCGTGAAGTCCCTTGGTTGGTCGTGGTAACAGGAGGTAGTATTACGATCGGGGCTACGGTGGTAGCCGCATCGCTGTTTTTGGTGGGCAGGAGAACGTGAATACGACACAGGTTTTCCGGTTAAGGCATATTTTTTTTATCAATAGTCCATCCTTTTGATCGGGAAAGTCCGCTTGGGCTACCGGTAAATAGTTTGCCCGCTTTACGATCGTCCTTTAGTTGCCATTTGTACCAGTGGGTCGCCACCCTGGCAAATTCGCCACCGTGCGGATCGCTATACGTGCCGCCATGCCCCACATCCAGGTTTCCTATAAAAACAGGAACATGGTTAATTTGCCTGAAATCGTCCATTCCGTTTTCATAAGCGATATCCGATTTACCCCCTAAAAGATAAAGTGTTGGGGTGTGTATTTTTTGGAGTTGCTCTTTATGCACCGAGGGCATCCCCGGCATACCATCCCCCCGATTTTTTAATACCCCGCTATTAAATACGCCTATTGCAGTAATTCTGGGATCAGCTGCGACCTCCAGGGTTTGCAAACCACCGCAGGACATACCGCTTACGGCAATTTTTGTTATGTCTATTTTATTATAATAAGGACTTTTACTGTCATTGTTTTGTGCAATGGCCCAGTCCATAGCGTTGAGCAGTTGTTCTGATTTTGACTTGTCTTTTACCTGTTCTCCATTTTCTTTGGGCATAGTGCCAATGGCAACAACCAGGAATCCGTGAGAAGCAATCTCATTCAGGAAATTAACATGCTCCCAGGGCGAATTATAGCAGGCTCCATTGCCCCAGGCTATAATGGGGAGTTTGTTGTCTTTGCCAAAAACACCGATATCATCGGGCCTGAAAATGGTGTGAGTGGGCAATGAAGGTTCTGTCATCATTATGGCAGAATATTCCCCGGTGCCCCCGTCTTCAATAATCCTGGATTCTTTTCCCCCTTCAAAAACCAGGTGCTCGGAGAAGAAAGGCAGTACCTTTGTTCTTATACGCTCGGCGATACGATTCAGATGATCGCCTTCATAGCTTTCATATTCGTGCGATATCTGATAGGTTTCCAGTAATTCATGCAACTTTTTCGTAGATGCACTGATGCCCTGGTCCTGCAACCCGGCATCCATACCAATAGCCTCCAGTTTTCGTAAATTGGGGATGTATTGCTCAATGGTGTAAAGTGTTCGGTTAGCAGTTATTTTATTGGCGATGTCCTCACGGACCTCACCATCGGCAAAAGGCAGGTCGAGATAAAATGGTGGGTTACCGGGATTGGGGGCAAAAGCGGCAGAAGTGGCCAGGGTAGCTATTTCAAAGAAGGAAGCGTCTTTCAACTGATCTAACGTCGTGAAGGATTCCATTTTATCCGCAAACTCTTTATTCGTGTTCACTTCCCCTTCCATGCAGCATGGGCTCAACAGGTAAACGGATGAAAAAACATCCGGATATCTCATCCCGAGGCGAATAGTTCCGTATCCGCCCATCGAATGCCCTGCCAATCCACGGCTTTTTACATCCGCCAATGTCCGGTAGTGGGTGTCAATATACTCCACCAGCTCTTTCGTTACAAAGGTTTCCCAGTCACCAACGGTCGCGGAATTAGCATACATACTCCCCTTAAAGCGGTTATAGGCATTCGGCATCACTACGATCATCTCTTTGGCAAGCCCTTCCGCGAGCGATTGGTCGATCACTTCCTTCAGGTTGATCCAGTGATCTTCCCACCCGAACCATTGCGCATAGTTGTCGGTAAATCCATGGAGCATATATAGTACCGGAAAGCGACCGTCGGGAGTTGACTGATAGGACGGGGGCAAATAAATAGCTATATCACGCTCGGCAGGATCACCGATGAGATTGCCTTCAATGGCGGTGCTATATATTTTGAAACGTTCTTTGGTTCCTTTTTGGGCCCGGGCAAACGGAACACCCAGGAAGACAATGATCAGGAGTAGAAGAGATTTTTTCATAGCAATAAATATACAAACTGGGAATGAGATTTATGCATTAGCTTGCCGAATAAATACTTTCGTCCGCCTCACGTATGGTTATTGTTATGGACAAAAGGTTTTAGGAAATCAGTGCTGTACACCCCGGGGCTTCGATACATTCCGGGCTATTGCCCGGAACACTCAGCCACCTCGCTTTGTGCTCAAACTTCTCAACCTCGAACTGTAACACGGTTACCGCTTACGGATTACCAATTAGCGCTCCTCTCCTATATAATGCGTTTGCTCTGTATTACCAGGCATAACGCTTGCATATTTGATCTGTTTTCTGTATACTTACGAAAGTAAAATACTACCCCAATGAATAAAAAAGATATTACTACCGCATTTCGGAGCGTAGATACAGCTTCCGATATAGACTTTATCCTTCAATTCCTGGACACCGTAAACCAAAACCCCACTGTAAAAGAAGGGAAGCGCCTTGTCGAAGAACAGATGCAGATTCGCCCGGGAGACCAAATACTGGACGTAGGGTGCGGAACCGGTGATGATACCAGGCGCATGGCAGAACTCACGGGTAAAGCCGGAAAAGTTACCGGTGTGGACATCAGTGAAAATATGGTAGCCATGGCCCGTACCCGTCATGGCGGTACAGGTCTTCCTGTAGAATATGTTACGGCTTCTGCCGATAAAATGCCGTTTAAAGATGCATCTTTTAACAGTTGCCGTATGGAAAGGGTGCTGATACATGTAGAAAACCCAGGAAAGGTTATCGACGAAATCATTCGGGTTACCAAACCAGGCGGGCGGGTGACGATCCTCGATATGGAAACGGATGCTATTGCCATATACCACCCCGACAGGGAACTCAACCGGAAGGTGCTGCGTTATATAAGTGATAATATCCGTAACGGCTGGATAGGGTCTCATTTGGGCTTTATGCTGAAATCCAGGCAACTCGAGGATATTAAGGTAATACCCCATCTTTTTACCACGGATTATAAGTTTCTGAAACTCTTCTTTAGCCCGCTCCTGGCCACATCAATAGAGAAAGGGGCATTAAAACAACAAGAGGTCGATCGCTGGTGGAGCGCCCTGGAAGAAGCCGACAAACAAGGATTTTTCTTACCCACCTTCCAGGTATTTATCGCATCCGGACGCAAAGCGTAGGGACAAATATGTTGTATACCACATTTCCTCCGCTCCATCCGGTCTCCATAAAAGGAACATAAGCCGGGATAAAATGGAATTTCTATCGATACATGGATCAAAATCAATTTTGACAGGTATAATAATTTTAAATCAAAACCATGAAAAAGATACTTACGCTGACCTTAATTGTACTTCTTATTTGGAGTTGTTCCGGTAACGATGAGGATTCAAATTCCATAGTAGGAAACTGGAAGCTCACAGAGGCTGAATTTTATAGCCCTGAAGGAGGTGGTTCTTCCGAAAGTTCCATAGATTATTCCAACGAAAACATTCTGTACAATTTCCGGTTCAACGGAACTTTAGTTGTTTCCGGTGGTGAAAATGCCGGTTATGCCAACGGAGAATATGAATATACTTTCGAAAAAGACTATCTCGGCGGATTGCCGGAAGGTACTAAAGTCTGGTTGGTAAAAATCAACTCCACCAAATGGGCTTATAATGTATCGGATGGCGTTATGACCATAAGTACTTCTTATGTGGACGGGCCTACTCTAAAATTTGAACGGAAATAGAAAATTTCTCACCCGGTTCCGGTTTGAATATAGTGGAAATGAGGTTCTGTCATAAAAAGCGTTGCGGTCAAAAATAAAAAATAACGGTATCTTTAAAAACATGAAAAGAGCCTTATTCATTTTATTGTTATCTATAGCCGGGAGTTTTCCAGCATCTGCACAAAGCATAAAAGAACTCTCTGAAACAGATAGACTATTCGTAACCGCAAAGGTCTGGGGATTTTTAAAATATTACCATCCCAATGTGGCCGGAGGGGCGTTGGATTGGGACCAGCAATTGTTCGGCCTCCTGCCCCGGGTAAGAAAAGCGATGACCAAAGATGAGCTTTCCGAAGTAATGTTCCGTTGGATAAACGAACTCGGGGAAATCCGGGAATGTAAACGTTGCAAAGCAACCGAGGAAGACGTGTTCGACAAGAATTTTGACCTGTCCTGGATACGGGACCCCCGGTATTTTAACGAGGAGGTATCTGGCAAGCTGGAATTTATACGAAATAACAGGTTTCAGGGAGATCATCATTACGTCGCCATCGGGCAAAGAAACACTATTGAAATACAAAATGAACCGGAATACAAGGATTTTGATTATACAGAGGAACAATACAAGCTACTGGTATTGTTTCGATACTGGAATATTATAGAATACTTTTACCCGTATAAATACCTCACCGATCAGCATTGGGATGATGTGCTGCTGGAAATGATCCCCAAATTCCGGAACGTGTCAAACCAAGCATCATACCGCCTGGCCGTTCAGGAACTCTTGGCCAGGATGGATGACACCCACGCCCGGGTAATGTTTGATGGTGTAACCCGCAATTATTTACCTGTGAAAATTAAAGAAATCGAGGGGAAAGCAGTGGTTTCCGGTTTTTTTAACGATTCGATCGGTAAAGCCAGCGGATTTAAACCGGGGGATATTATTTTACGGGTAAATGGTATGGACGTAGAAAAGAAAATGCCCGAAGCATTGCCATATACTTCCGGTTCCAATACAAACGTTAAACGAAGAAATGCCTACTACCGTATTTTAAAAGGAAAAGACAGTATTGCGGATATAACCATCTTGCGAAAGAGGGATACCATACGCTTACGGGCCAAAAGATATGCCTATAAAGATTTTTATAAGAACCTTAATCTTCCGGATACTGCAAAATGGAAAGAGATTAACAGCTCCATCGGTTATATGAATATGGCCCATGTAAACGGGGATGAAGCATCCGAGATCATGGAGAGATTTATGGATAAGAAAGCTATAATCATTGATCTGAGGAATTATCCCCAATTTATCTACCATGTCGTATCGAGATATCTGAACGAAAGAAAAAAGGATTTCGCCAGGATATACATTCCGCAGATCTCCTGTCCGGGCAAATTTAAATTCGTTAAAAATGAACGTGCCGGGATAAAAAACAGAAATTATTTCAAGGGCAAGGTGTTACTTTTGGTAGATGATGAATCCCTTAGCCGGTCTGAATTTACGGTGATGGCATTTCAAACGGCTAATAACGTCATTACTGTGGGGAGCCAAACAGCGGGAGCGGACGGAAATGTGACTACTATTAAATTAGCCGATGGCACCAAAACATATACTACAGGTGCAGGAGTGCTGTACCCGGACGGAACGCCCACCCAACGCACAGGAATTAAAATTGATGTGGAAGTAACACCTACTATAAAAGGCCTGCAAAAAGGACGTGATGAGGTTTTGGAGAGAGCAGTCGAACTGGTTGAGGAATAAAGAAAAAGGATTAAATCCAACACGACATAACTATGCTTCGGGCATATCCCCCACTCCAACCGGTTCCGGTTTGAGCATAACGGAAAAGAGAGACTATCGTAAAAAAGCATCTGTTATATTCCATAGAAGGAATCTTCCAAAGAAGCAGGTATAGTTAACGAGCTTCAAAAACACAAGAAGATAAATACCCCCAAATGTTCACCTCCATCGCCTTCCATAAAAAAACCGTATTTTTAAAAAGCAATACAACCCGTTTTCAAAAAGCAATATGAAATCAAAGCTCCTTATCCTGCTGTGTTCCTGTTTTTTCCTGGTACATTGCACAAAAAATAAACCCGGTATTACCGCCCCGGTAAAAGAAGTATCGGAAACTCTATACGGTATGGAGATCACGGACCCTTACCGCTATATGGAAAACCCGGAGGATAGTACGGTGATACAGTGGTATAAAGCCCAGGAAACCCACACACGGGATATCCTCGGAACTATCCCGGGAAATACGGCTCTGCGGGAAAAGATCAACGACGCCGCAACGCCAGGTTCATTTACCGTATCTGATTTGAAGGTAACAGATAACGACCACTATTTTTACCTGAAAAAAACACCGGCAACC
Organism: Sinomicrobium endophyticum; assembly: GCF_052983315.1. NCBI lineage: Bacteria > Pseudomonadati > Bacteroidota > Flavobacteriia > Flavobacteriales > Flavobacteriaceae > Sinomicrobium > Sinomicrobium endophyticum. Next base: position 39,711 of record NZ_JBRKIS010000013.1, on the reverse strand, counting down.
AAAGTAGCTCGGCTGTATTACCGCAAAGGGTTTGACGGCAGCGAAACCGAATTATTTGACCCTTCGGAATACAAGTCCGAAACGGGAGGCACCTATCTGATAAATTATATCAAACCGAATTGGGACGGTTCCAGGATCGTTATCAGCCTAACCCGGAACGACGAAGAGTTTGCCGACCTGTTGGCTTTGGAGGTTCGATCGGGGAGAAAGATATGTGAAGTACATGGCCATAATTCTCCCACCAATTTCGGAGGGGTACAGTGGCTTCCCGACAGTTCAGGTTTTATATATACCTATGTTCCCGTCACCGATACCAAATCTGACAATTACCTGTTAAATACCGGGGCGGTAGTCTACAGACCCGGGCAGGACCCCGCAGACCTGCAATACATTCTTTCGGCAAAACACCATCCGGCCCTGAATATTGACGCCGCAGACTTTCCCATGGTTTATTATACTAACCCGAAGAACAAGTATGCTTTGGGAATTATAGGCGGGGGCGGAAAATACCGGGATCTGTATTATACCGAAGTTGCCCGTTTCTCCGGGAAGGATAAAGTGACGTGGACTCCTTTGTTTCATGAAAAAGATAAGACACGAAAGTATCTCCTGGAAGGCAACGAGTTGTATTTTTTATCCTTTAAAAATACCCCGCATGGCAAAATCTGTAAAACTACCTTGGACGATACGAATGCCGGGGATACAGAAACCCTGGTCAAAGCTGATACCACGGCTATTATAACGGATTATGCCGTAACCAAAAACGGGCTGTTCTACGTAAAAACCAAAAACGGTGTAGAAGCTCGCCTATACCGGGCAAAAGAAGGTTCGGACGAAGAAATTGTCCTCCCGAAACCCTCGGGCAGTATTGACCTGGAATCCAAAGGAGCGGCATACGATGAACTGTGGATAGAAGTCGAAGGCTGGACCAACAACAAGACACGCTACCGTTACAACAATACCGACGGTACATTTACAACGGAAAACCTCGCCCCGGTGGTGACTTACCCCGAGCTGGAAGATGTAGTGGTCGAGGAAATCGAAATTCCTTCACATGACGGGGTAATGGTACCCTTATCCATAATCTATAAAAAAGACCTGGTAAAAAACGGTAAAAACAAAATGCTCATTAACGGGTATGGTGCGTTCCGGTGGTCCAATTCACCCTATTTATATCCGTATTTGTTGCATTGGGTAAGCGAAGGAGGGGTATACGCCGTAGCCCATATCCGGGGCGGTGGTGAAAAAGGCGATGCCTGGCATAAAGCTGGCTTTAAAGCCACAAAACCCAACACCTGGAAAGACTTTATCGCCTGCACGGCATACCTGATCGACGAAGGCTATACCTCCCGCGAACAAACAGCGGCCTGGGGGGCCAGCGGCGGCGGGATCAACATAGCCCGGGCCATTACGGAGCGTCCTGACTTATACGCAGCTGCAGTGATAAGAGTAGGCGTCATCAACACCCTGCGTTCGGAATTTGCCCCCAACGGTCCCAATATTGCCAGGGAACTGGGAACGGTTAAGGATTCTGCAGAGTTTAAGGCCCTCCTGGAAATGGATGCCTGTCACCACGTAAAGCATGGTGTAAAATATCCGGCCGTATTGCTGACCGCCGGCATGAACGACGCTCGTGTCCCCGCATGGCACTCGGGCAAATTTGCCGCACACCTGCTAGCCGCAACTGCCTCGGACAGACCAATATTGCTTTCAATAGATTTTGAAGGAGGGCATGGTTTTGATGCCAGTAAAGACAAAAAAAATGCAGAACTGGCCGATATACTTTCCTTTTTATTCTGGCAAACAGGGAATGAGGATTATAAGAAAGAATGACCCAGTCGCTACCGATGGTTACCTGAATAAAAAACATCAAAAATATAAACACATTTATACATTCCCAAAGACAATCTATTTTCAAAAGCAATATGAAATCAAAACTCCTTATCCTGCTGTGTTCCTGTTTTTTCCTGGTACATTGCACAAAAAACAAACCCATTATTACCGCCCCGGTAAAAGAAGTATCGGAAACCCTATACGGTATGGAGATCACAGACCCCTACCGCTATATGGAAAACCCGGAGGATAGTACGGTGATACAGTGGTATAAAGCCCAGGACAAACACACTGCGGCAATGGTACACAAGATTCCGGGAAGAGCCCGTTTACTGGATACCATAACCAAAATTTCAGGTGCCATGCCTTATGCTGTATCCCGGTTAAGCATAACCGACCAGGACAACTATTATTACCTGAAGAAGAACTCCGGAGAAAATACGGCCCGGCTCTATACACGTCACGGCTTTGATGGCAGGGAGAAGTTATTGTTTGACCCTGCAACACAGGCCCCGGGAAAGGAAAAACTCATTAATTATATCCGGCCCAGCTGGGATGAATCCAGGATCGTTATCGGCCTTACCGAAGAGGATAAGGAGTTTTCCTCGCTGGTCATCCTGGATATATCCACCAAAACCCTGCTGCCCGACCGGCTGGGGAATTGCTGGCCTTATGCCCTGGGCGGCGTAGCATGGTTGCCGGACAATTCGGGCTTCCTCTACACTTATGTCCCGGATATTGATTCGAAATCGGAAAACTATTTGTTTAACTCCCGGGTAGTAGTCCATAAAATCGGTAATGCTCCCGAAACTTTGCAAGAGGTATTTTCGATGCGTCACAACCCCGGGATCGGCTTTAAGAAGGAAGATTTTCCTCTGGTATCTATATCCAATCCGGAAAACCGGTTTGCTTTGGGGGCTGTGGCAGGAGTGTCCCGGTACAGGGACACCTACTATACTACGGTAGACGGGCTTTCCAATAGAAAAGCAACATGGAAGCCTTTGTTTAAAAAGAGCGATATGATCCCGCGGTATTATTTGCAGGGAGATAATCTTTATTTCCTGTCAGCAAAAAACAGCTCCAATTTTAAAATTTGCAGAACCTCCCTAACCAATCCCGATTTTAAAACACCGGAAGTCCTGGTAGAAGAAGACACCACGGCAGTGATCACGGATTTCACGTTAACGCGGGAAGGGCTGTTTTATGTAAAAACCGCCAACGGGGTCAATGCCAGGCTTTACAAGCTGCAAGAGGGAAAAATCACGAATATTCCCCTGCCCAAACCTTCCGGTTATATCAATGTCAGCTCCAAAGGCCCAAAGCACAACGATCTGTGGGTAGAGATCGAGGGGTGGGCCAACAACAGGGAACGCTATCGCTATGTAAACAATAGGTTTACTACAGAAAACCTCTCCCCGGTAATAACCTACCCGGAGTTGGAAGATGTAGTCGTTAGGGAAATCGAAATTCCTTCGCACGACGGAGTTATGGTGCCCTTATCTGTTATTTATAAAAAAGGCATGGAGAAAAACGGTAAAAACCGGGTATTATTAAATGGTTACGGGGCGTATAAATGGTCTAACTCCCCTTATTTATATCCGTATTTACTACACTGGATCAGGGCCGGGGGCATCTATGCCGTAGCCCATGTTCGGGGTGGCGGTGAGAAGGGCGACACATGGCATAAGGCGGGTTTTAAAACCACAAAACCCAACAGCTGGAAAGACTTTATCGCCTGTACGGAATACCTCATCAATGAAGAATATACCACGAATGAACGCATGACTGCCTGGAGTGCCAGTGCCGGGGGAATTACCATAGGCCGGGCCATTACCGCACGCCCCGACCTGTATGCCGCGGCATTTATCCGGGTGGGTGTGTTAAACACGCTACGCGCGGAATTTGCCCCCAACGGACTGAACAACACTAAAGAGTTCGGTACAGTAAAAGACTCGATAGAGTTTATGGCCCTCCTGGAGATGGACGCTTTTCACCACATAAAAAAGGACGTAAAATACCCGGCGGTATATCTGACCGCCGGCCTGAACGACGCCCGTGTAGCCGCCTGGCAACCCGGAAAATTCGCCGCCCGCCTGCAAGCCGCTACAACTTCGGACAAACCGGTACTTCTCGATGTGGATTTTAAAGGCGGACACGGGTTTGAAGCCAATGAGACCCGAAAAAACGAAGAATTGGCCGATATTATGGCTTTTATGTTGTGGCAAACAGGACATGAGGATTATCAGAAATAATGATAGTTCCCATTCCTCCCGGTCCTCGTTTGAACACAGTGGAACCAGAACCTGTCGTAAAAACCCTTTTTAACGCTTTTGATTTCCGGTTTCAGACATTTTGAATTACATTTAACCGTAGCAAAATACGGGACCATGAAAAAATTATACTTAATCCTATTTTCCTTACTGATGTTAACCCATATAAGCAATGCACAAAACCTCAATCCCGTTTCCTATAAAGACGGGGATCAGCGATTAAACGGACTGGTAACCTCCAACACCGGTAGAGACTTACCCGGCGTTTTAATTCTCCCGGCCTGGAAAGGTATTGACGACGAAGCCAGAACAGCAGCCCAGGAACTGGAAGCAGAAGGCTATATTGCTTTTATAGCCGACATTTACGGCGAAGGGAATATCCCTGCGGACAATACCTCGGCATCGAAGGCATCCGGCTATTACAAGACCAATTACAAAGCCTACCAGCACCGCATATCCCTGGCCCTGGACCAGTTGAAAAAAGCCGGGGCCGATGCCGGGAAGATCGCGGTGATCGGCTATTGCTTCGGCGGAACCGGAGCCCTGGAAGTGATGAGAGCCGGACTTCCCGTAGAAGGCGTCGTGAGCATTCACGGGGGATTGGGCAAGGATGAAAGCCGGCCCAACGGGAAGATCAAAACCAGGGTGCTTATCGAAAATCCGGCAGAAGACAAAGGGGTAACCCCCGAAATATACGATGCCCTGGTCCGGGAATTAAAAGACGGCAAAGCCGACTGGCAGATCATTACCTATGCCAACAGCGGCCATACCTTTACCAACCCGCAATCTCCCGAATACAACGAGGTCATGGCCAAAAGAGCATGGAACCATACCCTGATGTTCCTGGAGGAAATCCTGAAGTAATCACTGATACGGGAATACACTTGCAACCATCCGGCACTTGTATCGCCTGTTTCCGGTGTTTCCTACTTACAGACCCATAACGGAAAATGCAGATCTTCGTTGAACAACTCTTCGGTAACACTTCCTACCAAAAGAGAAGAAAAGGTATTTCCTCCTTTATCCGATACAAAAAACAGGTCGGTCTTTTGCTTTTTGCCGTATTGGATAAGTGTTTCCGAAATACTGGAACTCCTTCCCGGAACGATTTCCAGCGGAATATCTTCTGCACCGGGAACCTTTTTCATAAACTTGCGCCCCTTTTCGGCCGTGTGTTTTTCCACTACAGGCATCAGGGTTTCCTTGGGTAAATAAGGCGCGAATTGAAGCGGTACATTATAAATATGTACAGCCTTTACTGCTGCCGATACCGCTTTTCCCACCACCTGTGCCATGGAAAAACTGCGCCTGGAGGCACTGGAAAAATCTGTTCCTACCCGGATGTATTCGATTTTGGTCCTGGTTTCCCGGGGAATGCTCAGGATGTGACAACGGAGCATTCTCAGAAGTTTTCCGCTAACGACCCCGGTACCCTTCACCCGGTTCTTACTGCCCACCAGGGTGAGGTGAATAGCATATTTGTTTACAATATAAGCAATTAAAGACTCGGTGTAGGAGTCATTGGATATAAGCACTTCCCATGCTGCTTTTCCTTTAAAGCTTGTCGCCACCTTTTCATTCAGCTCCTCTCCTATGCTTTCCTCAATATTGATATCGCCCAGCTCGTCTTCAAAAAGTTCGTTGATCTCATACTTTTTGATGTTGTGCACAAAATAAACCTTGTCCGCTTGTAATACATCAGACAGAAAAGATGCATAAGCGATCAGGGTTTCATCGATCTCCGAAAGGTCGAGGGCTATGAGTATATTTTTAATCTCGGTAATCATAATATTCCGGTATTTAGTTTTTGGTATTATCTTTTGTTTGTCTTCGTTTCAGTATATCCGATACGATATCCTTATAATTATCCAGGTCTTTCTGCTCATTTCGGCGCTGCAGCTTGCGATGGTCCTCACTGAGCCCTTTGTAGAGCGAATAGCACATGACCAGCAGGATTATAGCAAACGGCAGCCCGGAAACAATGACAGCGGTCTGCAATGCCTTGAGTCCGCCTCCTACCAGCAATACGGCAGCAACAGCCCCTTCCATGACCGCCCAGAATATCCGTTGTCCTACCGGCGAATCTATCTTTCCCCCGGAAGTAATACTGTCTACCACCAGCGATCCGGAATCGGACGAGGTGACAAAAAAGCCTGCAATCAGGATAATTGTTATAATATTCAGTACCATAGGCAACGGAAAGTCTTCCAGAAAGACAAACATCGCAATGGCTTCATCAACTTTTACCTCGTTAATCACCGCCATATTCCCGGCAAGGGCATCATGTATGGCCGTACTTCCGAAAGCATTGATCCAGAAAAAGGTAACCAGCGCGGGAAGGATCAGTACCCCCAGAATAAATTCGCGTACCGTACGCCCTTTGGATATACGGGCAATAAAAATACCGACAAACGGGGCCCAGGCAATCCACCAGCCCCAGTAAAATATGGTCCACGTATTCTGCCAGTGCATGCCGGTATAACTCTCCGTCCAGGTAGCAATATCGAGGAAATTGTACAAATAGCTTCCGGTATTTTGTACAAACGATTGAAAGATATAAATGGTAGGCCCCAGAATCACAACGAGTAGCAATAGCACTACCGCAATACGCATATTCCACTCGCTGAGGAACTTTACCCCTTTATCGACCCCGGATACCACAGAAATGGCAGCAATCAGGGTAACGCCCGCAATAAGCAGCATTTGTGTTGGAATACCTGCCGAAATATCAAAAACATGGTTCAGTCCTCCCGCAATCTGCCGCACCCCCAATCCGAGAGAAGTCGCCAGCCCGAATACCGTGGCCAGGACCGCAATAATATCGATAATATCACCGATAATCCCATAGACTTTATCCCCCAGAAAAGGATAAAATACAGAACGGATAGTAAGCGGAAGTCCCCGGGAATATGTAAAATAGGCCAGGGACAGACCTACCAGGGCGTAAACTCCCCAGGCGTGAAGCCCCCAGTGCAGAAAGGTGAAATTCATAGCTTCCTGCGCAGCTCCGATACTGCTTCCCGTACCTTTCGGAGGCGAAACAAAATGAGAAATGGGCTCCGAAACACTCCAGAAGAGCAATCCTATTCCCATCCCCGCACTGAACAGCATGGCAAACCATGACATGGTCTTAAATTCAGGTTTGGCATTTTGCCCGCCGATACGCAGGTTTCCGTAATTGCTGAACGCCAGGTAAATCATAAAAAAGAGAAAGATATTGATGGAAAGAACGAAAAACCATCCACCCATCTCCGCCACAAATTGCTGAATCTCCTGAAAATATTCTTTAGCCTTCTCTTTATATATCAATGTCAGGGCAATACTGATAATTATAATAATAGCCGATGAAAAAAATACCGGGCCGTTGACTTCCATGCCCAGTATCGATTTTTTCTCATCGCTTCGAACCACTTTTTTAGTCATAATTATTGTGTTTTCCGGTTTTAGAAATAGTATCCTATGTTAATGTTAAATCGTGCTTCCCATCGGGCATCCGGGTTTCCCCCGGCAAAGTCATCGATAAAGTTCCCGCCAAGCCAGGAGTGATTTTTACCCGCTGCAAAATCTATATATGTATATAGATTCCCGGCTGCTACACCTACGCCTGTGACATTCATATAACTATCGGAAAAATCCTTTCCGAGCTTTCGGATGCAGCCGAAATCATTGTAAAACTGTAACGACGATACGGGTCCCCACGACACGGGAACCGTATAAGCCACCGCCAGCGAAACCAGGTCGGCCCTGGCAGCAACCAGGTAAGGTGCCCCGTAGGCTGCCATGGCAATAATATCCGGACGCTCCGTATCGGGGTTCTCCGGCGCGTTGGTGTAGTGCAGAAGTTGCCATTTCAGGTTAAACGCCCGGTAATCGAGTTCGTAAAACAGGCCATAACCGTAATGATGCCCCGTTTTTTGAGTATCCAGATTATAAAGCCCGCCATATTGTGTATACCCTCCGAACTGGTGCCTGAATTCCCTGTGCTTCAGCTTGTAATACACTTTCAGGTTCAGCTGGTTTACCTCCTTATTACGGTAATCCGGATCCCCGTCCCCATCCACATCCATAGAAGCGACATCATAGGAGTACCGGCTGTGCGAAACATCCGTAGCTCCTCCGAATGCTATGCTCTCCGAATTCTTGAAAAAAGCAACCTGGTATTGCCAGCCCTCTTCCTGCTGATGAATAAATTTCACCCCGATATCATGATCGTCTTCCAGTCCTATATAATACCCGATATTGAAAAACCAGTTGTGAGAGTTGTATTGCTGAATACCAAAGGGCACCTGGGTGAGTCCGGCCTGTATGCTGTTCTTTTCATCAAAATCATAGGCCAGCCAGCCCTGTTTCAGGACACCGCCTCCAAAGGCATCGGAATAAAGCCGGTATTCCGCATTCAGCGAAATCCCCCGGTAAGAAGCCTCCGCATTAATACGAAACATATCGTACATAAGATCGCCTCCCTGCTTTTTCTGTTCTTCTTTCCAGGAGGAATAGATATAGTTAAAACGCAATGCCCCTCCGAACTTCACCACGGGCTTGTCCTGTGAACTCCCGCAAACAGGAATGAAACATAAAAAAGGAAGTAATTTTTTTAAGTATATAATCATCTTTTTGTTCGTTTCCGTTTCGCCGGACGGCGAAAACATCGTGCTGCAAATCATCTGTGCAAAAGTTGTTTTTCACAACATTTTACCGGTCTGCTTTTGCTGTAGGCAAAAACCTGAAACAGGTAAACAATGACACAGAGAACAAATTAAGAGGGGTAAACATGTTAACAATGTATGAAAAAACATACTAAATATAGTTTCTAATATACAATTTTTTCCCGAACCCTCCCCGGGAAATCCTTTAAATAAACAGTTTGAGTTATATATAGAGAGATTCTGCATTGTTGATGTCGGAAAACAGAATTGTGTCTTATCATCCTTTCCACGGTCTTATGAAATGTCCACTCCCGAATTTGTTATCCGTTTTCCCCTATGGTTTCCGCGGGAGCAAAACGGAGACAAAGGTCCTTTGTAAAAACCATTTGTACCCCATAAAAAACTCCCCCGGAAATTTTATTCACAGGAGTGTTTCGAACATCCTCATGGTTATGGATTGAAGTAGTGAATTGCGTATATTTGGATATTGGTCATCAACACAAAAAAAAGTACGGAACTAACAGAAAAAAGATGACAGAATTTTGGGAATCCAGTTTCAGGGATAAAGAAACCATGTGGGGATTTGAACCTGCCGATGCCGCAATTTCAGCAGTTGACCTGTTTCGGAATAAGGGCTTAAAAGCAATATTGATCCCGGGATTCGGATACGGTAGAAATGCAAAAATATTTACGGACCACGGATTTGATGTTACCGGGATTGAAATTTCGGAAACGGCGATCCACCTGGCAAAAAAACACTATGGGAATACTATAAAAGTATATCACGGCGGTGTTGGCGATATGCCATTTGACCAAAAAACATATGACGGTATTTTCTGTTATGCTTTAATCCATTTGCTAAACGAAAAAGAACGGGCTAAGCTGATAAAGGATTGTTACAACCAGCTGAGACCTGGCGGATACATGGTATTTGTAGCCATATCCAAAAACACCCCCACCTACGGAGAAGGAACAGCATTGAGTAAAGACCGGTTTGAAACCAGGCACGGGGTTAAACTCTTCTATTATGACCGGGAATCGGTAGATGAGGAGTTTGGCGGTTACGGCCTTCTCGAAGCTAAAGAGATAAAGGAACCGGCAAAAAATACGGAAAACAAATCCTCACAAAAATTCTGGGAAATAATCTGTGAAAAACAAAAGTAAGCATTCCTCACCATGAAAGAAAAACGGGTACGCGAAATCCGCCAGGCATTAAAAAATAGTTCGGACAGTAAAACACGGGAATCTTCAAGCCGTTTTTTTAAACAAGGAGAAGAAGCGCTGGTTTACGGTGTAAAAACGGCAGAAGTCCGCAAAATAGCAAAGGAGTTCTACAAACAGCTAAAAACACATTCCAAACAGGATATTTTCGATATTTGCGAAGAACTGTGGAAATCGGAATATCTTGAAGAAGCTATTATTGCCTGTATATTTTCAGAATCACAACATAAGAAATACGAACCGTCTGACTTTAAGATTTTCGAACATTGGGTAGAAGGTTATGTAAATAACTGGGCGGCTTGCGACACGCTGTGCAACCATACGATAGGTATGTTTGTCATGAGGTATCCGCAATATACCGACGAATTAAAGAAATGGGCAAAATCATCCGGACGATGGGTGAAAAGAGCATCTGCCGTAACCTTGATCATACCTGCCCGAAAGGGAATGTTTATCCGGGAAATTTTTGAGATTGCCGATATACTTCTTTCGGACAAAGACGATCTGGTACAAAAAGGCTATGGCTGGATGCTGAAAGCAGCAAGTGAAGCTCACCAAAAGGAGGTTTTTGATTATGTCATGTCCAGAAAAACTGTAATGCCCCGTACAGCATTGCGTTACGCGATTGAAAAAATGCCGAAGGAATTAAAAGTCGAAGCTATGAAAAAGTAAACCCCATATGTAAGAGATTCTCTCTGATAATCCCACTGTCCCCGGTTTGAACACAACAGAAAGAAGTCCCTATAGGGAACAAGTATTTGTAATAGGAACTATTGTCTTTTTATGCACAATTCCCTTCTTTTGTATGCGTAGCATGATGTATATTTGACAAACATACAGTTTTGTCGGATCGTCTTTAATCCGGTTTATCAAAAATGTATGTTTTAGAGAAGGAGCTAACAAAATTCATTAAAAATTCACACGCAGCATGTTTCGAAAATCACTATTTACCGGGTTGCTGTTGGTGTCCGTAATGGCACTACAGGCACAGGAACTGTACCATCCGCGCGATGTAAAAAAAGCCTATGAAAACCAGACCCGAAGCAAAGACGGGAAACCCGGCCCCGGCTATTGGCAGAACAAAGGGGTCTATACTATAGATCTGACCGTAAGTCCGCCGGACCGGAAAATTACGGGCAAAGAGTCCATAGTATACACCAACCACAGCCCCGACACCTTAAAAACCCTCAACTTCAAACTATTCCTCAACCAGCATAAACCGGGAGCAGTCCGGTTGGGACAGGCTTCGGAAGATTACCTTACTTCCGGAATGCATATCGATGCCTATACCGAAAACGGCGTGGCGCGGGAATGGAAAGACAAAAACGACGGTACCAACAAAATGATAGAACTGGCCACTCCCCTGGCTCCGAATGCCAGTATTACCCTGGACATTGACTGGCATTTCGAGGTATCCGTACAAAGCGGGAGAGAAGGAGCCATTGACGAAACTACTTTCTTCCTTGCCTATTTCTTCCCCAGGGTAGCCGTCTATGACGATTACCGCGGATGGGATACCGCGATCTTTAACGGATCGCAGGAGTTCTACAACGATTTTAACGATTATACCTTTTCGGTAACCGTACCTGCCAACTATATCGTATGGGCTACGGGAGACCTGCAAAACCCGGATGAGGTATTGCAGCCCCATTACGCCGGGCTCCTGGAGCAATCCATGACATCGGAGGAGGTGTTGCATATCGCAACCAAAGAAGACCTGGAAGGCCATAAGGTAACCAAGCAAAACCCTACCAATACCTGGAAGTGGAAAGCAGACGATATTACGGATATTGCCATTGCCATCAGTGACCATTACCTGTGGGATGCCGGCAGTGTTGTGGTAGACAAGGCTACCGGGCGCCGGGCCAGTGTACAGGCAGCCTATGACGAACCTTCGGAAGATTTTAAGGAGATGGTCAACTACGGCAAGCACGCCATGGACTGGTTCTCCAACAATTACCCCGGTGTCCCCTACCCCTATTCCAAATCCACCGTCGTTCGCGGTTTTGCCGATATGGAATACCCGATGATGGTCAACGACAGTTCGTTCCCCGAAGCGGAATTCGCGCGTTTTGTGCTAGAACACGAAATAGCGCATACTTATTTTCCGTTCTATATGGGAATCAACGAAACCCGTTTCGGTTTTATGGACGAAGGCTGGGCCACCGCCCTGGAATTCCTCATCGGAACCTATGACCTGGGCAAAGAAAAAGCTGTAGAAAACTTTAAAAAATTCCGTGTGTCAAGCTGGGCCAACAATGCCGATATGGAATATGACCTGCCCGTCATTACACCGCTCAACGCATTGAATGGCGTATCCATAAGGGCCAATGCCTATGGTAAAGCAGCCATCGGGTACCTGGCCATGAAGGAATACCTGGGCGATGCCCTGTTCAGCAAAGCCCTGAAAGGCTACATGGACAGGTGGAACGGTAAACACCCCATACCCTGGGATTTTTTCTATTCATTCAACGATATTGCAGGCAAAGACCTCAACTGGTTCTGGGATCGCTGGTACTTCAGCAATAATTATATAGACATCGCCATAACCGATGCCTCTTACAAAAAAAATACCCTGGCCATTACCCTGGAAAACGTAGGCGGCATGCCGGCACCCGTAACCATTATACTGACGGACAAAGACGGAAAAATGCAGGAATTTCACCAGACCCCGGCCATCTGGGAATCCAATCCCGACCGTGCAGTGGTTACGCTTAAAAACGTGAAGAATATTACAGGTATCCGCCTGGAGGGCGGTATTTTTATGGATGCGGATACTTCTAACGACAGCTATATAGTCCATTAGTTTATGGCATGGGAATGAGACACCCCGAGGTGACTGAGTGCCCCGGCGCTGCCGGGGTGTACCGAAGCCACCGGGCCGGCATAGAAATGCTTCACGACAACCTTTAAAGACAGGAATAATGCACAGCGAAACCGACAAAATAGAACTGGAATACCTGAAAATCGAAGACTATGCCGAGATTAAAGAAGCTATGGTTTCGGCCTACCATTCCATGCCGGACGATTACTGGACAAAACCCCAGATAAGAACCCTGCTGCACAAATTTCCGCAAGGCCAGGTGGTGATCAAAGTCAATGGCCAGATCGCAGGTTGTGCATTAGCTATCATTGTACATTATACCAATTTTGAAGGCAGCCATACTTTTGATGAAGTAACCGGTAACAGCACCTTCGATACGCATTCCCATGACGGGGATATGCTTTATGGTATAGACGTATTCATCATACCGGAATTCCGGGGACTGCGGTTGGGCCGAAGGCTGTACGATTACCGTAAGGAACTGTGCGAGAAACTAAACCTCAAAGGCATTGTCTTTGGCGGGAGGATCCCGAATTACCACAAATACGCAGATACTTTAAGCCCCAAAGAGTACATCGAAAAAGTACGGAGAAAAGAAATCGACGACCCGGTACTGAACTTCCAGATGTCCAACGATTTTCACCCCGCCCGCATCCTCAAAGGCTACCTGGATGGCGACAAGGCTTCCCAGGAATTTGCCGTTTTGCTGGAATGGGACAATATTTACTACGAAAAACCGACCCGGAAAGCCGCGACCCAGAAAAGTGTGGTCCGCCTGGGATTGGTACAGTGGCAGATGCGTCCCTATAAAAATGTGGAGTCCCTGCTGCAGCAGTCCGAGTATTTTATAGATACCCTATCCGGATACCGGGCCGATTTTGCCCTTTTCCCGGAGTTTTTCAATGCGCCGCTAATGGCCCGGTTCAACCACCTTTCGGAGCCGGAAGCCATTCGCGAACTGGCCAAATATACCGACAAGGTAATAGAGGAATTCTCCAAACTGTCCATATCGTATAACATCAATATTGTTGCCGGGAGCATGCCCGAAATTAAAGATGAAAACCTGTATAATGTAGGTTACCTGTGCAAAAGGGATGGCACCATAGAACGCTATGAGAAAATACACGTTACCCCGGACGAAGCAAAAGTATGGGGCATGCAGGGCGGAAAAGGACTTAAGGTCTTTGATACCGACTGCGGAAAAATAGGTATTCTTATATGTTATGACGCCGAATTCCCCGAACTCAGCCGGCTGCTTGCCGATGAGGGAATGGACATACTCTTTGTGCCTTTTTTAACCGACACCCAGAACGGGTATTCCAGGGTACGGCATTGCGCACAGGCCAGGGCTATTGAAAACGAATGTTACGTGGCCATTGCCGGTAGTGTAGGCAACCTGCCCAATGTACACAATATGGACATGCAGTTTGCACAATCCATGGTATTTACCCCTTGTGATTTTGCCTTTCCCACCAATGGTATAAAGGCAGAAGCCACGCCAAACACCGAAATGATATTACTGGCCGATGTAGACCTGGGCCTGCTACGCGAACTGCACGAGTTCGGAAGCGTAAAAAACCTGAAAGACCGGAGAACGGATATTTTTGAGTTGCGGAAGAAAAGTTAAAAAAAGAATGCGTTTATAGCTTAAATTTACAAATACGGAAACTGCCCGGAAGCACTGCATATTTAGCATCGAAAAACTCCAGTGTCCGGGACGTTTCCCCTTATGTCTAATCTGCAACCTGCAATTATGTATAAACTATCTGCCAACTATAGTAAATTCGTTCAGACATTCGATACTAAAGATGAAGTCATCAAAGAAATTGAAAAAATAATAACAGACGAGAATTCGAAAATCGGGGACCTACAGTCTTTTACTTCCAAAGCAATAACAAATAATAACTATGCTAAAAATCAATCTCTTGACTATTTGATTTCTTATGCAGATTTCATTCTCGAAGATAATTTTATATCCGGGGAAGAGTTAAATGATTTTGAAATTTTGAAAAGAATATTCAGAATAAAAGAAGGTGATTTTATCCGGTTAAAAGGCTTTCAGGTAAAAGAGATCTTGAAAAAGCAGTTTATCCGAATGTATTCGGACGATTATATAGATAAAAAAGAAGCTATCGAAAAGGTCAATCTGCAAATAATGTTCGATTTGAGTTTCGATGAATTTGAAACATTAAAAGAAGACGAAATTATTTCATCGTTACGGGGAGGTGCTAACCCTAAGGATTTGAATATTTCTAAGCTTCCTCAAAATTTCCGATTGTAAAAACGTCGTTTTACTCCACTTATACGCATTTTCGCCGTACTCCGGCGAGACTTCCCGAAGAGAATATCATACCAAACCTGGTATTTTTCTCGTTTTACGGTTTTCCATAGTATTTTTTGATAAAAATTCGGTAATTTAATCACCGGCAAAAATACCTGCCGCAAGTAGAAAAAGGTACCTAAAACGCGCAACCTTATTTCTACATAATATCGAAATTAACCGTTACTTTAACCTTAACCAACCAAAACCGATGAAAAAAGTATGTACTGTTTTAGTTGTTCTTTGTTTATCTCACCTATCCTGGTCACAGAGCGAAGGAGAAATTCAACCACAAAATCTCGAAGTCACCGATTCTGTCGGATTGGCTTCGGAAACTTCGGAAACCGAAGCGGACGAACTCAACGATACACTTAAAAAATTAAAGGAGCTCATCGATGAAAGTAATTCCGCATCTACAGAAATAGGAACCTTCCGGATTCAACCCTACGCCATTGTTTTTCCCTGGAACTCCCCGGTTAGCCAACCGCAACAGGTAGCCCTCCTCAGAAGAAGTATAGATTCCGTGAATAAGGTATTGGAATCCGAAGGAAAAGCAGCCTCCCGGGTCAATTTCACCCTGGCAGAGGCTATAAAAGATCATAAATCGCAGGAAGAAATCCTGCCGAAAGGCACGTCGGTTACTTTAGATGTAGCATATATAGACAGTGTTAAAGTTGCTGTAAATGAAGGGGTCATCGAGCACTTAAAAGTATATACCTCAGATGGGAATTCCTTTTACAACACCAAATCCCCCATTCCTATCCTGACCATTGAAAGACGATTTAATGACCGGCTTTTCAATCCGCAGAATGGCAATTTCATTTTACTCAAAGATGCTTTGTACTTTGAAGCGGACAGGCGTTTTAATTATTTCCCGGACACACAGGAACTGACTATTAAAAACACCAGGACTCCTTCCGGAATAAAAACCGGGTCCAAAAAACTGTATGCGGAGAACAGTCTGAATGCCCTGGTGAATCTCCAGGTATATTCGGATCTGTTGGGGGTTTTCGGTGACGAACCCAATGGCCTTATCCAGTTTGAAGCAAATACAAAACTTTATCTCCACAGGGCCAATTACAGGAACACCTATACATTTATGCCCTTTGATGCTATAGAGCCTTTCTTTCACTTTAACCGGATAGAAAGTAAATTCGATACCATAGTACTTTCGTCCGCCGGGGAAATCAATCGCCTGGAACTTTTCCGGCGATATACCTATGCGGTGGGCCTGGACATAAATCTGTTCCGCGGAGACTGGCGTCCTTCCAATTCCTTTGAACTCAAAGCGGGCTATATGTACAGTTCCAGCAACCTCGTCATAGACGACGAAAAATTGAATGCCGCGCTTCACACACCATATCTCGAAGCTGTCCTGAAAAGCAGGAAGCTGGACAACTTCGGAATAGATTTGAGAATACGGCACGCATGGCAGAAATTAAACCCCAATGCATATATCGAAAACGATGAGTGGAACGATCTCTTATCTTTCCGTGCCGGAGTATCTTACTTTCCGGACAAAAAAAAGACAGACAAAATTTTTCTGCGTTTTATTAACTATCTGAACCTCTCCGACCGGAAACAGGATTTCGCCTTATTGCAACTGGGCTTCAGCAAGGCTATTTCGTTTAACTAAGAACTATCCAGGAGGTAAAACATGAAAACGGTTACCTGACATTTCCACTGTTGGCATGTCAGGTAATTTAAAAGAATTTTACCCCCCCGATTCGCAAATAACACCCGAAGTTCGCACAAAGAAATAAACTTTTCATTTCAGCCTGTTTAACTCTGTTATTTCTTTGTGCCTGCTTTGTGTGCTTTGTGGTTTTGACAGAAGTTCGGGATATCTTCTTTCTACATACATAGTTACGCTACATCGTAATACTCCTGTTTTTATTTAACGACAATGTTCTCCTCAATTATTTGCCACTGCTCCCCCCCTCCGGCACAGGGCAAACGCATCTTCACCTTTGGTGTTCGGGTATTCGGGTATACGGGTATAGGAGATGGATGTGGATAACCCGTACACTCGACCACAGGCATACTCGTAGGACGAAATTAATTTTTGTCTAAACAACAAATCACTATAAATCACCAACGCCCCTCGCCTCCTCGTCTCCTTGTCTCCTTGTCCCCTTGTCATTTTGTCTCCCCGTCTTTCACCCCCCTCTTCTGTCTTCCCTTATATGGTGTGTTTGCCCTGCCGTCCGGCACCACCTACTGGTCCCTTGCCGGATTTTTGGTTATATTTGAAGATTAACGATAATCAAATCACGCCCGAACCACCTATGAAATGAGCCATAACAATTTGAGTGGATACTCCCCGATCCCGATAATTATCGGGACTATCGGGACGAAATCTTCAATGGCGAATTACATCTGACCAATTAAAAACAAATAAAAATGAACAGATGAAAGATGCTATAAAAAAGAATATAAGTTCCGGTATCGTTTCTAACTTGTTGCTACTGGTACTGATCGTATTTATCTGCCATACGCTGCAAAACATCATAGTCCCTATTTTGTTTTCCATTATCATTACGGTATTGCTCTACCCGCTTTGCCGGAGGCTGGAGAAATTCAGAATGAGCCGTTTGGGGGCCTCACTGACCTCACTGTTGCTGGCTATCCTGGTAATGCTCGGTTTGGGATATCTCCTGGTTTCCCAAACCATTAACATAGGAAATAACGCCGCGGACATTGCCAGTAAAATACAAGGGGTGGCTTATAAACTACTGGATTGGACCTCTGACCAGTTTCACATGTCTTCCTATGAACTGGGTTCCGAGATCAAGGACAAACTTTCCGACAGTATGTCCAACATGGGAAGCTATCTTACCAAAGCCCTGGGCTCTTTGGGCAATTCCCTCTCCTCTGCTATTTTGGTACCCATTATGATCTTCTTTTTCCTGTATTACCGTGACTTTTTCCGGGAATTCTTCTTCAGAGTATTTTCGTCCACTCCCAAAGAGATCATAGAGAAAGGACTGGGAAGGATTTACGAGGTTCTGAAGAGTTACCTGGTAGGATTAGTAACGGTTATGGGTATTGTGGCAGTATTGAATACTATAGGACTGTATATACTGGGAATAGAATATGCCTGGTTTTTCGGTATCCTGGCCGCCTTGCTGACCATATTTCCTTATATCGGTATTCTTGTCGGCTCGTTGATCCCCGCTCTCTTTGCCCTGGCTACCAAAGACAGCTTCTGGTATGCTGCCGGGGTTATTATATGGTTCCAGGTGGTACAGATGCTGGAAGGAAATTTTATTACCCCCAATATTGTGGGCGGAAAGGTGAGCCTCAATCCCCTGGTTTCCTTACTGTCGTTCTTCCTTGGCGGAATGTTATTCGGCCTTGCCGGAATGATCCTGGCGCTACCGTTACTCGCCATGCTAAAAGTTATTTTTGATATCATCCCGCAGACACAAGCCTATGGATTTTTGCTTAGCGAACCGGAAAAATCATACCTGCGAACGAAGAAGCAAACCAAGAAAGCCCGGGAAAAGGAAGAGGAAAAAAATGCTTCCGAAGAATAGAAAGTCATTTCAGATTTCAAATATTCCGATTGCTATCCGGGGTGGGGCCTGAGTTACGGACTCCATAGTATCCAAACCAAGGTGTCACCTGTGCCCTTTCGCAAACTACTTCTCCCGGAATAGAATACCCCGATAACTCTCCCTTGCTTTAACACCTTATGTTAATAATAGGCCAAAACCCCTGTTTTGTTAGTAAAATTCTTTCAAATTTTGTACCTTAGGTAACGAGGTTATAAAAAATAATTTATAATTAAAAAATCAGAGTTATGTCAAATAAAACAGGTGAAACAATCTTAGCATTATTAACCGGTGCAGCTATAGGAGCCGGTATCGGAATCTTATACGCTCCGGACAAAGGGTTAAACACGAGAGACAAGATAAAGAAACAGGCGAAAAAAACGCAAAAAGAACTCGAAAAGCAATTGCATAAAACACAAGCCCAGCTTATGGGTAAAGCGCATAAGGCACGGGAGAAGTTTGAAAGTAAACTCGACGATACCCTTTCCGATGCGAGTTATAAAGCAGATGACATTTTAGTTGCCCTTGAAGAAAAACTGGAGGACCTGAGAGCTAAAAATGCCAAACTTCAAAAAGACAATGCCAAATAAAAGTTGCCGGAGCAACTAAATAATGTACTTTTATGTCATTACACAGTATTTCGGAAAACGCCGAGGGCTTGAGTAAAAACACCCAGGAGTTTGTAGAAAAGATTTATGCTTACTATAAACTCAGCGTTTTTAAAAAACTTACAAAAGGCATTACTTCGATGATCATTTTTATGCTCGTCGGAGCAATGCTTTTCGGAGCAATGCTATTAATTACATTTGCCCTTGCGCTCTTTATAGGAACCTGGCTGGATAATCTGGCCCTGGGTTTCCTGATAGTAGGGGGTGTATACATACTAACAGCTCTGATTGTCTATTACGGATTCCGGAAGACCATAGAAAGGAAAGTCCTCATCCGTGCGTCACTGGACTTCTTTGACGATGATGATTAAGAAACTGTTTAAACTTTAAACTGATGAAAGTATACACCTCTTTTGAGGAAGTCAATAAGGACCTGAAAGTCCTGAGGCTTCAGAAAAACATATCTAAAGAAGAGATCAGGCTTAGCTATCACGGGCTGAAAGATGACCTGGGTTTCTTAAATGTAGTTGGCAAGACAACCGGATTTATACTGAAACGGGCGCTGGCGCTCAAAATAGTGAAGAAAATATTCGGTTGATATGAACGACGAGTTCACCATAAAAATCCCCCCGGGTAAGAGATTTATGGAGTAAGTTCCGAGGGGACAGAAAGAGTTACCGGATTCCGCGAAATCGTATCCGGTAGCTCTTTTATTTTTACAAGGTGCAATCGTTTGTCATCAAAACCACTATAAGACAGGCCAATTATAAACATTTCAGGAGGCTGTTCTTCCCTTCTTTTTTAGTACATGACAACAATTGTTTTCACTGGGTTTCTCGGAAAATCAGTTCATCCCCGACTAAAAGGGAGCGTCCCGATATTTCGGGACAGTCGAAATGGTTGGGGGTAACAATCCCGAAGGCTTTCGGGAGAGGAATTATCGAAATTAAATTTTTGTCATGCACTAAACTTCTTTTTATAATTTTCGCTTTTTTTAAAAATCCATTCCGATATAAAACAAAACCCGATAATACCGGCAGATATGATTATTCCCGTCAGATTAGTCTGGTATTGCTGATGCACCAAAACAATCAAGGCAATAATGCACAATAGAAAACCAACCAGTGCTATCTGTTTATTTCCGTTAATCTGTTTCGAGAGTTTAAACCCGGTGAAGTTTACAATACCGAAGATCAGCAGGAACCCCACACTACCTGCCGTGGAAATGCTCTCCAGGTCCAGTACATTGACCAGGATCAAGGTGGCAATAGCCGTAATCAGCAATCCTATGGGTTTATTCCATAATTGTGCAAGGAAATGATGTGGTAATTCGTCTTCTTCGGCAATTTCGAAATTAACCCTGCTTCCCCCATACAACGATGCGTTAATAGCGGAAAAAGTGGAAATCAGGGCCGCAATGGTAATAATGGTAAATCCCGTTTTCCCCAATATGGGCATAGCTGCTTCCGCCAACACATAATCCTGTGCATCCGCAATCTTCTGAAAAGGAAGAGATCCTACAGTGACCAATGCGATTGTAATATACAAAACAATGACAAAAATAATAGAGTAGTAATAAGCCCTGGCAATGTTTTTCGACGGATTGATAATATCCGGCGCTGCATTGGCTATCAGTTCAAAGCCCTCGTAGGCCACAAAAATCACCATTCCGCCGGCAAAGAGTTTTACCGGGGTCTCCCAATGATCTATAGCCAGTTGACTTATATTCGGATTGCCGATAAGGCCGTAAACACCTATTCCGATAAAACCTATGAGAATAATGAGCTTGATGATTACGGCGTATGATTCTATCTTACTCACTACCGAAATACTATAATAATTAATAGCGGTAGCCACAATGATAATAGCACTTACATAGATATGAAAATCTACGGTCTTATCACCGGTTATTTCCAGTAAATTGGGTGCATAAGAACCAAAGGCCGAAGCATACAGCGACAGCATCACAATATAACTTACCCACAGCAAATTACTCATTGCTCCGCTAAAAACGGAAACACCAAACCCCTTGTTGATAAACTTTACCGTACCTCCCCTATCGGGAAAGGACATGGATAATTTCACATAACTATAGGATGTGATCAAGGCCAGAATCCCTGCAAATAAAAAGGCTACGGGGGTTCCTCCTTTTGCCAGCGAAACCGCCAGTCCCAGGACTGCAAAAATACCCCCGCCGACCATCCCGCCTATTCCTATGGAAATGGCGTCCTTAAGTCCTATTTTTTTCATGCTATATATACGTTTAAACTATAGCGAACAAGTTAACCATAAATAATGAACCGGGCAGGTTTACGTCAAAAACACCAGAGTATAAACATATGGTCAGCTACCTCGTAGACGGGCTTGGGGGGGCTCCGCAACACAAGACATGAATCCCGTTTTAGTAAGTCAACTTAGCCATATTCCGCTACAAATTTGGTCGCATAATCAAAGGAAACTTACTGAAAAAACCGTATTTTTAAGGACGGGTAAAAATACAAACCCGGAACCCGGTGGCTGAGTGTT